>NZ_JASCXL010000021.1:0-98037 GCF_030010595.1 Streptomyces sp. CC224B
CGCCCCCCGGGCCCCCCCCCCCGCGCCCGCCGGCGCGCGGGGGGGGGGGGGGCGCCGCCCCCCCCCCCCCCGGGGGGGCGCCCCCCCCCCCCCCCCCCCACCCCGGTTCAGGTCCCGCTGGTGTCACTCAGGGCTAGTTGCCCCAGGTGCCCTGGTTCACGGCGCAGTTCCAGCCGTTGCCGCGGACCTGGAACTTCACCTTGTAGCTGTTCTTGTTCAGCAGGCGGGTACGGACCTGCACGCCCAGCTTGGCCTTGCCCTTGAGCGTCTTGGTGTAGACAGTGACGCTCTTCGACGTCTTGTGGGTGACCTTGCCGCCCTTGGCGGTGGCCCGGCCGAAGCGGATGTTCTTGACGTTCGTGACGGTGAACTTCACCTTGCCGAACTTCTTGCTGCTCTTGTTCTTGATGCCGAAGTACAGGCCGTTGCCCGTCACCCAGCCGCCCGAACCGATGTAGAAGCGGGAGGTGTAGACGATGTCGATCGGGCAGCCGGAGCTGCGCGTGGCGGACGGCGCGGCGCTGCGCGGCTTGTCGGCCGACGCCGAGCGCTGGGTGGCGTCACCCGCCGCGGAGGCGGTGCCGGCGAGGCCCAGCTGGCTGACGGTGACAAGAGCGGCCGTGCCCAGAGCGGCGGCGGTGATGCGCGTGCGGTTCACTACGGTGAGTACCTCTCCCCCGTGGTCCCTCCCGGGACCGACTGACAGAACGATGCGGAACATTCACAGCGCGCCTTTACGTCGCCGTGACGCCCGTATTGTTATCACGCCTCCGGTCACACAAACGGCACAAGGTCGCCCCCGGGCCACAGCCGTGACAGAAGCAGGACATTCGCGAGGCAGCCGGAAGCGGTGATTCGCCGTCAGGGCCGCGGCGGCAGAACCCTCAGGGCCGCCGCGGGAGAGCCCTGAATCAGCCAGTCCGGTTGGTTCAGCGCAGGGCACCCACCGTCTCCGCGAGCTCCGCCGGGTCCGTGGTGGGGCGGTCGCACACGAAGCCGCGGCAGACGTACGCCGTCTCGCGGCCGTCCACGGCCGTCCGGTCGGCGAGCAGCGGCAGCTCCCCGTCGGCCGGGCCCGCGGCCACCGCGGCGCCGGGCGCCGTGCCGAGCAGCGCGACCCGGTGCATCGGCCCGTCCACCGCGCCGACCACGGCGACCTCGCGCGGCCCGTCGAGCGCGGCCTCGGCGACGGCGAGCCCGTGCCCGATGAACCGCGGCGCGCGCGGCGCGAGCGCCTTGACGACGCCGAGGGCCCGCTCGGCGGCGCGCCGGTGCGGCTCGGCGCCGGTGTGCGCGGCGTAGGTGAGCAGCGCGCCGGCGGCGGCGGTCCAGCCCGAGGGCGCGGCGTTGTCGGTGGGGTCCTGGGGGCGGCGGATGAGGCGTTCGCCGTCGGCCGCCGTGTCGTACAGGGCGCCCGTCTCGTCGTCGGTGAACTGCACCAGGACGTGGTCGAGGAGCAGGCCCGCGAACTCCAGCCAGACGCCTTCGCCGGTGACGGACGCGAGCGCGAGGAAGCCCTCGGCGACGTCGGCGTAGTCCTCAAGGACCCCGGCGTTGGCGCCCGCGCGGCCGTCCTTGGAGGTGCGGGTGAGGCGGGCGCGGTCGTCCATGTGGACGCGGACGAGCAGGTCGCCCGCGCCGACGGCGGCCGCCACCAGGTCGGGCCGGTCGAAGTAGGCGCCGGTCTCGGCGAGCGCGGCGACGGCGAGGCCGTTCCAGGCGGCGACGACCTTGTCGTCCCTGCCGGGCGCGGGCCGCCGGGCGCGGGCGGCGAGGAGCCGCTCGCGCAGGGACGCCACGCGCTCGGCGTCGGCGACCACGCCGTCGGCCTGCGGGAGTTGCAGCACGGAGGCGCCCTCCTCGAAGGTCCCCTCCTCGGTCACGCCGAAGTAGGCGGCGGCGAGGTCGGCGTCCTGCTCGCCGAGGACCTCCCGCAGCTGCTCGGGGGTCCAGACGTAGTACGCGCCCTCCGTGAGGCGGCCCGCGGCGTCCTCGCTGTCGGCGTCGAGGGCGGAGGCGAAGCCGCCCTCGGCGGTGCGCAGTTCGCGGACCATGAAGTCGGCCGTCTCCAGGGCGATCCTGCGGGCCAGCTCGGAGCCGGTGGCGCGCCACAGGTGGGCGTAGACGCGGCACAGCAGGGCGTTGTCGTACAGCATCTTCTCGAAGTGCGGCACGGTCCAGTGGCGGTCCACGGAGTAGCGGGCGAAGCCGCCGCCGAGCTGGTCGTAGATGCCGCCGCGCGCCATGCGCTCGCAGGTGTCGGCGGCCATCTGGAGGGCGCCCTCCGCGCCGGTGCGGGCGTGGTGGCGGAGCAGGAACTCCAGGACCATGGACGGCGGGAACTTGGGCGCGCCGCCGAAGCCGCCGTGGGTCGCGTCGTAGTCCCGGGTCAGGCCGAGCAGCGCCTTGGCGAGGTCCTCCTCGGCGGGGCGGCCGGCGTCGCCGAACGCGAGTTGACGCTCCGCCAGGTCCTTGACGATCTTCCCCGCGACCTCGTCGACCTCCGCGCGCCGGTCCTCCCACGCGCGCCGCACGCCGTCCAGGACCTGCCGGAACGACGGCATGCCGTGGCGCGGCTCGGGCGGGAAGTACGTACCGAAGTAGAAGGGCTCGGCGTCGGGCGTGAGGAAGACGGTCATGGGCCAGCCGCCGTGGCCGGTGGCGGCCTGCACGGCCTCCATGTAGACGGCGTCGACGTCGGGCCGCTCCTCGCGGTCGACCTTGACGTTCACGAAGTGCTCGTTCATGAGGGCGGCGGTGGTGCCGTCCTCGAACGACTCGTGCGCCATCACATGGCACCAGTGGCAACTGGAGTACCCGACGGAGAGCAGGACGGGGACGCCGCGCTCGCGGGCGGCGGCGAAGGCGTCGGCCGACCACGGCCACCAGTCGACGGGGTTCTCGGCGTGCTGGAGGAGGTAGGGGGACGTCTCGTGGGCCAGTCGGTTCGGCATGGGTCCATCCTCGCGCACCGAGCGCCCGAGGGCGGGGTTCCCCGGCGCGCCCCGGGGGCCGGTCGGCGTGCCGCGCCCGCGGCGGCGGGTCGCGCGCCCCCGCGGCGGAGCCGTGGACCGGGGTGGTTCCCCGCCCTCGGGGTGATCCCGTACGGGAGCCTCGCTTCCGCCGGGCGTTCGCAGGACACTGACACGTACATGTAGAGGCGGGCTGAGGGGGAACCACATGCGGGACAGCCATCGGGCCGAGGCCGAGCGGCTGTTGGCACGGGCGGTCGAGGAGGAGGTCCGCCGCACCGGCGGGCGCACCGACGGGAGCGTGCTGCTCACGCGGGCGCGGGCCGCCCTGGACGCCATGGAGCAGACGGCGGCGGAGGAGTACGAGGCGTACACCCGGGCCCTGGACGAGGCGGCGGCCGGACAGCTCTCGTTCGGCCGCCGGTACGCGCAGGAGGCGGCGGGGACACCGCTGCTCGTGGTGGCCGTCGCCGCCGTGGCCGCGGCGGTGGCCGACCTCGCGCTCGGCACGGGCGGCGGCACCGCGCTCGCCGCGGGCGGGGCCGTCGCGGTGGCGGGGGTCGCCGCGACCGTGGCGAAGGTGACGGCCTCCCACCTCCCGGCGGCGCAGCGGCACGCGGGCACAGTGCACCAGCCCGGCGGGCCCGAGCAGCTCCGGCTGCAGTGGCTGACGGCCCTGGAGGTGCGGGGCATCCGGCCGTTCCTGGACCAGCAGCGGGTCCTCACCGCGGCGACCGCGGGCGGCGTCGGCGGGCGCCCCGGCCGGCCGAAGTCGGCGCCGCAGCTCCGCGGCGCCGACAAGAGCGGGGCCGCGCGGCGGCGGAGCGTCCTGGAGCAGTCCTTCGCGCAACTGCCCGAGGCGGGCGCCGGGTTCGCCGGGCGGCGCGCCGAGCTCGCGCAGATCGCGCAGTGGGTGCACGCGGCCCGGGCCAGCACCCAGACCAGGCCCACCGTGGTGGTGCTGCACGGCGCGCCGGGCGCGGGCCGCAGCTCGCTGGCGGTGCGGGCCGCGCACGACTTGCGGGACCAGTTCCGGGGCGCGTGCGTGGTGGACCTGCGCGGGGAGAGCCCGGACACCCCGCCGCTGTCCACGCGCGACGCGCTGCTGCACCTCCTGAACCGCCTGGGAGCCCCGCGCGAGCAGCTCCTGTTCCGCGAGCGCTCCACCCAGGCGCAGCAGGTCAAGCGGCTCGCCGACCTCTACCACCAGTACCTCACGGGCCTGGAGGTCGTCATCGTCCTCGACGACGCCGGCGACCCGGAGCAGGTGCGCACCCTGGTGCCCGAGCGCTCCGACAGCCTGCTGCTCGTCACCGCCCGCGAACCCCTCGACCTGCCCGCGGACCTGCCCGCGCGGGTGCACCGGCTGCCGGTGGACGCGCTGGACGACGCGGGCGCCGAGCAGCTCCTGCGCGAGGTGGCGCAGGACCTGCCGGAGCCGTACGACGCCCAGTCCCTGGGGCGGCTGCGGGAGCTGTGCGGGGGCCTGCCGCTGGCCCTGCGCGTCGCGGGCTCCTCGCTGGGGCCGCGCACGCCCGAGGCGCTCGTCGCCGACCTGGAGGCGTACGGGCCCGTCGAAGCGGTCGAGCGCACCCTGTGGCTGCGCTACCGCGACCAGCCCGAGCCCGCGCGCCGGCTGCTGCGGCGGCTCGCGCTCGCCGGGCGGGCCTCGCTCGGCACCGCCGCCGCGGCCGCGCTGCTCGGCGCCGACGAGCAGGAGGCGGGGCGGCAGCTGGCGGCGCTGTCCCGCGCGGGCCTCATCGACCAGGTGCGCGGCGGCCGCTACCGGCTGCACGACGTCGTCCGCGCCTTCGCCCGGGGACGGCTCGCCGACGAGGAGGAGCCGGCCGAGCGCGGCGCCGCGCAGGAACGTCTCATCGTCAGCTACGGGGAGCTGGCCGACTCGGTGATCCGCCTCGTCGACGGCAAGACCTCCACCCGCGCCGAGTACTTCGGGCAGCACGGCTTCTCCTCCCTGGACGCGGCGCTGCGCTGGCTCGACGACGAGTCCGGCTCCCTCACCGCGGCCCTGCGGCACACCGAGGGCGTCGAGCCGCGGGCCGTGCTCGGGCTGCTCGGCGCGCTGTGCGACTACTGCCTGCTGCGCGGCGACCTCTACCGCCTGGGCGAGATCAGCGAGCTGGCGCAGACCGTCGACCAGAGCCAGTTCGGCCGGAGCGTGCGGTGGCGCACCGGCATCGCGGCCCGCCACCTGGGCGAGCTGGACCAGGCCCGCTCCACCCTCGCCACCGTGGTGGACCAGTACTTCGAAGCCCACCAGGACGCGGGGGCGGCCCGCGCGCTGGGCTCCCTCGGCATCACGCTGCACCACCAGGGCAACCTCTCCGAGGCCGCGGCCCGGCTGCGCGAGGCCCTGGACCTCCAGGTCGCCGACGAGCTGGCGGGCGACCGGGCCTGGACCCTGCACGCGCTCGCCGCCGTGGAACGCGACCGGTCCCGCCTCGGCGAGGCCCAGGAGATGCTGCGCACGGCCCTGGACCTGCACCGCGACAGCGGGTCCGTGCACGGCGAGGCCTGGACGCACTTCCAGCTGGGCCAGGTGTGCCTGCGCATGGGCGACGTACCGCGCGCGGAGACCGAGCTGCGCGAGGCCCTCGGCCTGTACGGGCGTACGCAGGACGCGCGCGGCGAGGCGTGGGCGCTCACCCAGCTCGCCCGCGCCCGGCTGGTCGCCGGGGACCCGGTGCCGGCGGCCGACGGCCTGCGGCAGGCGGTCTCCCGCCACCGCGACAACGACGACGCGCGCGGCGAGGCCTGGACGCTGTACTACCTGGGGCAGGCCCTGGAGGAGACCGGCGACCTGGACGAGGCGGTACGGGACCTGGAGCGGGCCCGCACGATGTTCTCGCGCATGCGGGACGTCTACGGCCTGGCCTGCGCCCGCCACCACTCGGCGCGCGTCACCCGCGACCAGCGCGCCGCCCGCACGGGCTCGCTGCGCAACTCCGGCTTCGCCCGGCAGCTCCTGGTCGACGCCCGCGCCGACTTCCAGCGGATCGGGGTCGCGCACGGCGAGGGCTGGACGTGCCTGGAGCTGGCCGTGGTCGACGCGGGCAACGCCCGGACGCAGGCGGCGCTGTCCCTGTGCGACGAGGCGATCACCCTCTTCGCCTCCTACGGCGACCGCCGCGGCGGCGACTGGGCCCACTTCCTGCGCGCCACGCTGCTGCCGTACGCGTCCCCCGGCGGCTGGGACGTCGGCGTCGCCGTCGCCCAGGAGGAACTGGCCCAGCTCGCCCGCACGGGCCACCCCCTGCGGGACGACAAGCTGGACGGCTACCTGGACGCCTACAGCCTGTTCCTGGACCGCAAGGCGGAACTGGAGGCGGGCTGGCAGGGCTGGCGCCTCGGCATGACCCCGGACCGGCACGCCAGGGAGATCATGGGGGTGGTGGTGGGTTCGGCTTAGCGGGGGCCCGGGCGAGGACCGGCGAGTTAGATATTCCCTTTTCAGAGGGATTGATAGCGCTATGGATAGCTCTCGTCCGCCCGGAGTTCTCTCCCAGCGCTTTCCCCCCGAAACGCGCACTGTGCCGCTGGCCCGGCGGTTCGTGCGGTCGGCGTTGCGCGGTGCCGCGCCGGAGGTGGTGGACACCGCCGAGCTGCTGGCCAGTGAGCTGGTGACCAACGCGGTGCTGCACGCGGGTACCGAGGTGGAGGTGCGGGTCTGGTCGTACGGGGGCCACGTGCGGGTACGAGTCGGCGACGGCCGGCCGGACCGCCCGCTCGTGCCGCGGGAGTCCAGGCCGTACGCCGGTACCGGGCGGGGCCTGGCCGTGGTCGAGGAGCTGGCTTCCAGCCATGGGGCCCACATCGGGGAGGGCCGCAAGACGGCCTGGTTCGAGCTGTGGCCCGAGGCCCCGGTGCCGCCGGCGTCCGGGTGGGAGTCCGTGCCGGTGCGCGGGCGAACCGCGACCGTGACCCTGATCGACCTGCCCTCCATCGTGTTCCGCGCGGCCCAGCAGCACGGTGCCGAGATGCTGCGCGAGCTGCTCCTGACCGAGCGCGTCGAGGAGCGTGCCGGGGTGTCGGGCCCCGAGCTGCTGGTCGCCAAGGACGTGGCCAACGTGATCAACGCATCCATGACGCCCGCGCTGGAGGAGGCGGTCAGCGGCGGCTCCACGGTGACCCTGGACATCGCGTTCCCCTTGGACGCCGCGCCGGCCGTGGACACGCTGCGGCACGTGCTGGAACAAGGCGACGAGGCGGCGCAGCTGGGATCCCTGCTCACCCTGCCGGCTCCGCCGCACACGCGGAGCCACTACCAGTGGGTGCTCGGCCAACTGGTCACCCAGCTCTCCGGAGGCCCGCCCACCGCGTGGACGCTGCTGCCCGGCGCGCCGGACGCGACCTCCGTCGAACTGGCGCCGTGGGACGCCGGCGACGTGGAGGACAGCAGTGTCCCGACCGCCGCGGCCGACGACGACGGCCGGATCATCGCGGCGAACGCCGCTCTGGCCGAGCTGCTGGGCTGGCAGACCGACGAGCTGATCGGCCGGCCGTTGACCGTACTGATCCCCGAACACCTGCGCGAGCGCCACCGTGCCGGGTTCACCGCGCTCCGGCTGACCGGCCGGTCCCGCCTCATGGGCCGGTCCATCCCCCTGCCGGCGTTGCACCACGACGGCACCCTGGTCCCCGTACGTCTGCACGTCCAGAGCCAGGAGGCGGTGGACGGCCGCACGGTGCGGGTCGGCCAGTTCATGCCCAGAGCGGTGGCTCCCGGGGAGGACAGGCCGGTGTCACGCCCCGATCCCGGGCCCTCGGTGCGGCTGCACACCGGCGCGGCGGCGGCGCCGCGGGCCGGCGGTGAGAAGGCGGCACGGGCCTGGGAGCGGTTGAGCCTGCTGGCCGACACCACCGGCGCGCTGTCGAGCACCCTCGACCTGTGCGAGGGACTGCGCCGCGTGTGCCACGTCCTCACCCGGCAGATGGCCGACTGGTGCGTGGTCGACCTGCTCGACGAGCACGGGGACGCCGAACGGGTCTGCGTCGTCCACCGCGAGCCCCAGGCGCTGAGCGTCGGGGTGGACCTCGGCAGGCTGCCCCCGGTGTCCGAGAACGCGCGAGGGCCGCTGGCCCGGGTGCTGAACGGCGCGGGGCCCTTGCTGATCACCGACATCCCCGCACCGGACCAGGCGGAGAGCGCCCTGGACGCCCGGCAACTGGAGCTGTTCGAGCTGCTGGACGCCACCAGCACGATCATGGCCCCGCTACGGGCCCACCGCGAGGTGCTGGGCGCCCTGATCGTCGTACGCACCGGCCACGACGACCCCTTCACCGAACAGGACGCGCTCCTCGTCGCCGACCTCGTCAAAGGCATCTCACTGAGTGTCGACAACGCCCGTCTGCACCAGCACACGCGCACCGCGGCCGAGCGCCTTCAGCGCTCCCTGCTGCCCCGCCTCCCGCACATCCCGTCCATGGAGATCACCGCCCGCTACGCCCCGTCCAGCACCACCGCCCAGGTCGGCGGCGACTGGTTCGACGCCTTCACCCTGCCCGACGGCGGCACGGCACTGGTCATCGGAGACGTGTCCGGGCACGACCTGAACGCCGCCGTGACGATGAGCCAACTACGCAACATGCTCCGCGGCATCGCCGTCGACTGCCAGGACCGGCCCGCGGAGGTACTGCGCCGCCTCGACCTCGCGACCCTCACCTTCTACCCGCACTCCACCGCGACCTGCGCCTACGCCGTCGTCAAGGGCCCCCGCGACGGCCCGTGGGAAGTGCACCACTCCTCCGCCGGACACCTCCCCCTGCTGCTGACCTGCCCCAACGGCGACACCCGTTACCTGGACACCGCCTCCGGTCTCCTCATCGGCGTGGACAGCACCCTGCCCCGGCCCACCGCCCGCGACCCGCTGCCGGCCCGCTCCACCCTGCTCATGTTCACCGACGGCCTGATCGAACGCCCGGGAGAGTCCCTCACCGACGCCATGGCCCGCCTGCGCCGGCACACCGCCGCCCTCGCCCAGGCACCCCTCGACGTCTTCTGCGACGAACTGATCCTCGGGCTCGGCGCCGGCAGCACCGACGACATCGCCCTCCTGGCCCTGCGCCCCACCCCACCAGGCCCATGACCGGCGCCGACGTCCGCTGCGGACAGGCGCGTCCACCGGAGCGGCCCGCGGGCCGCCGCGCTCGGCCCCCGCCCAGCGCCGGTGCGCATGACGTACGCCTGGGCGCCCGGGCCGAGGGTCCGTCGTGTGCCGGGGTCAGGCGGCGGTGACGACGTCCGCGCGGACGGCGGCGGCCCACTCCGTCAGAAGCCGCTCGTACGCGGCTCGTCGGTCGTCGGTCAGGCCGACGCGGGGGTCGTACCAGAGGGCGCGGATGTCCTCGTTCACCACCGCGGCGGGGCGGGCAGCAGCCTGAGGAAGGGCATCGGGGGACATGCCTGCCAGCGTAGGCGGTGGCACTGACAGTCCGCCACGGCGCCGATGCCGACTGGCCGATTCACCATCCGGTCACGATGGCGGTGAGCGCTCCGTCCGTGTCCGCCAGCCCGTCGAGCACTGTGTCAGCACCGGCTTCGCGCAGCTCATCCGCCGACGTGCGTCCCGTGGCGACGGCGACGACCCGGACGCCGGCTTCCAGCCCGCCCGCGACGTCCGCAGGGGTGTCCCCCAGGAACACGGCGTCCTCACGTCGGGTGGAGGAACGCTCCAGGGCCACGCGCAGCAGCTCGGGGCGCTCTTCTCCGTCCTCGCCGTACGCTCCGTCGTCCAGACGCAGGTGGTCATCGAGGCCGAAGACGGTGAGCTTCACCTCGGCGGCGCCGCGGACGTTGCCCGTCACCACGGTCTGCCGCAGGCCCTGCTCGGCGAGGCGGGCCAGGACGGCGGCGGCTCCGGGCAGCGCGTGCCCGCGCTCGCGCAGCTCGGCGGCCCGTCGGACGTGCACGGCTCCGAGGGCGTGGGCGAAGGACTCGAACAGCTCATCGCTGTAGGGCAGTTGATGCAGGCGCGCGGTCTCCCGCAGGATGACGCGCTCGGTCGAACCGGTGACGGACGCCTGCTCACGCGGCTCAACCCCGGTCACCTCGTGGAAGGCCTGGGCCCACAGCTCACGCCCCAGGCCCCTGGTGGCCATCAGCGTATGGTCGATGTCCCACAGCACAAGCTTCGTCACGGCGCCCCCTGTCTCGACAGTTTCCCGTGTCCCCGCGTTGCGGGCACCTTACGCTCAGGCAGTGAGCGAGGAGTGAACAGCATGGTCGCGGCGGACCTTCCCATCGGAGACCGGATCAGGCACTACCGCGGCGGGCGCCGCCAGGACGCGGTCGCCGGGCTGGTCGGCATCTCACCGGACTACCTCTCGCAGATCGAGCGCGGCCTCAAGGTGCCCTCGCTGCCGATCCTGTACGCCCTCGCTCAGGAACTCGGCGTCCCCGCCTCGGCTCTGCTGTCGGAGCAACCGCCGCCCGAGGACGCGACGAGCGACGGCCCCGACACCGCTGTGGGGCGCGCGCTCCTCGGCCACGGCCCCGCCCGCAGCGACAGGCCCGTAGCGGCGGGCGTGCTGAGAGACCGGGTGGAGAGCGCGTGGCACAGCTGGCAGACCAGCGGCAAGCGGTTCACCACGGCGGCCGCCACCCTGCCGGACCTGGTGGCAGACGTGGAGCACGCCCTTCGCGCAGCGCGCGCCAGCAGCGACGCCGCCCACCGCCGCGCGGTCCTGCGTACCGCCGCTGACCTGTACTGCCTGCTCCGCTCCTACCTACGCCGCATCGGCCGGGCGGACCTCGCCACCCTCGCGGCCGACCGGGCGATGCGCGCCGCCGAGGATGCGGGCGATCCACTGCGCGTCGCGACGGCACAGTGGAACCTCGGGCACGCGCTCCTGGCCGCGAACCAGCCCGCTCAGGCGGAGGAGTTGGCGCTGCGCGCGGCCGAGCAGGTCGCCGCCGCTCAGATGCCGGAGGTGGAGCGCACGGCGATGGGGGGCGCGCTCCAGTTGGTGGCCGTGCTCGGGGCGGCCCGTCGGCGCCGCTGGTGGGAGGCGCGCGAGCGGCTGGTCCAGCACGCGGCGCCCGCGGCGCGCGAGGTGCCCGACGGCAGCAACATCGGCTGGACGGTGTTCGGGCCGACCAACATCGCCCTGCACGCCGTGTCCATCGAGATGGAGGCCGGTGAGACCGGCGAGGCCCTGAACACGGCGGACGCCATCGACACCGCTGGGCTGCCCTCGGTGGAGCGGGAGTTCACGTTCGGCCTGGAGGTGGCGGCCTGTCACAGCCAGCGGCGGGACGACGCCGCCGTACTCCTCGCTCTCCTCGGCCTGGAAGCCATCGCCCCGGAAGACCTCGCGCGGACGCCTCTGGCGCGGCAACTGGTACTGACGGTGATTCGCCGGGCCCGAGCGATGCACGCACGGCAGGCTGAGCAGCTTGCCGTACGGATGGGCCTCGTGTAGCTGGCGAGCCTGTAGCTCACCCGAGCTGACAGTCCGGGTGAGCACGGGGAGACTGCCTACGGTCGCGATGTGACCCCGCTCACCGCGACTGTGAAGGCGCCCCTGATGACCGTCCGCCACAACCACACCCCGCCCGCCCCCAGGCCCGCGCCCGTCGAGGAGCGCCTGCGTGCCTGGGCCACCGAGGGCCGCGACCGGATCGCGGTGACCATGCTCGTCCAGGAGCACGCGCTGCTCGCCCGCCCGGCCGTGCGGCGCGTCCTCGTCGCGCGGACCGACGACGGTGTCCGTGCGGACTGGACGCACCTGTCGCTGCGCCTGCCGGACCTGGAGCTGGACGACGCCGAGCACGCCTTCCTGGAGGTCGTGCTCGCCATCGCGCTCGGGCGGCAGGTCCTCCTCGACCGCGTCCTGCCGCTCGGCGAGCGCCGCCTGGCCGTCGTGCTGCGGGCGCTGGCCGCGTGGGCCGGGGTGGACACCATCGCAGTAGGGACACGCTCATGACCACCACGCCGCAGCTCGACGAACTCCTAGCGCTCGCCCTCGGGGCCACCGCGACGCTGCCTCCGCCCGAGGAGACCGCCGAGGTGCACCGGCGGCTCGTCGCCGAGATCCGGCTCCGTCTGCCGGGGGCCGAGCGGGCTGCCGCCGCGGCGCCGGTCCGCAGCCGGGAGTGGTACCGGCACCACCAGGCCATGGACGCGGCCCGCGACGCCCTGGAGGTGATGGGCGGGGAGCCGGACCTTCGTGTAGGGCCGATGACCGCGGCGATCCGCTTGGCGGAACTCGCCCGGCGGCTGCGGGAGCTGTCCGCGTACCCGGTCGACGGCGAGGCGCGGTCGTGAGCGCGGGCGCGGGCGCGGGCGCGGGCGCGGGCGCGCCGTTGTGCTGGCGCTGCGGTCAGCCGATCCGGCCGGGCGAGCAGGTCGACTCCTGCGCGAAGGACTCGCTGTCAGGCGCCGGGGCTCGCGTGGTGTGGCATGCGCGGCTGTGCCCGCGCGATCCGCCCGGTGGACGGGGTCCGCGAGCGGGACGTCGCACGCGCCAGTGAGGAGCCGGGGGACGAGGTCGGCGCGCGCCGCCCGCGCCAGCGTCAGCGCCAGCGGCGGCCCGCCCGTCCGTCGCGGGCGCCCCTCGTCAACGGGTCGGCCACCTGGAGGCTCCCCACGATCGGGCTCCTCCCCCAGACGCCTGATCCCCGTACGAGAACGGCCCCCGCGCAGCTCGATCGCGGGGGCCGTTTCCGTGCGGCATGGCGGGTGCGCTCGCACTGCACAGGGGAGACGAGGGGGGTGGTCACGCCGAGCGGGGGCTCGGGCGGCCTCCAGAGGTCGCTACTGCTCCCCGGTCTTGCTCTTCGGCTCCTCCGGCGTGTCAGCCCCCGCGGACGCGCCGTCGGCGCTGACGGAGGCGCCGACCTGCTCCTCCGGCGTCTCCTTGAAGTCGACCTTGCTCATGTGCCGGTTCATCGACTTCATCAGCCGCCACACGGCCAGCGCCATCACCGCGAAAACGATGAAGCCGAGGACCCCGGGGGTCACCTTGTTCTCGTCCACCTCCTTGGCGAGGGGGACGAGGTGCGTCATTGCCAGGCTTGCGCTCATATCAGGCATTGTCGCGGATGCCCGCGAAGAGGTCGTCCTCGGGGAGGGACGTATCGACGAGAGACTTCGCCAGCTCGTACTCCTCCGTGGGCCAGACCTCCTTCTGGACCTCCATCGGAACCCGGAACCAGCCGCCGTCGGGGTCGATCTGCGTGGCGTGCGCGATCAGCGCCTTGTCGCGGATCTCGAAGAACTCCGCGCAGGGCACGTACGTGGTGAGGGTGCGCTCCACGCGCTCGAACTCGTCCCAGCGCTTGAGCCACTCCCCGTAGGGCGACTCCAGGCCCCGGTCGAGCATCGCCTGGTGCAGCGCCTCGGTGCGGGGGCGGTTGAAGCCCTGGTTGTAGTAGAGCTTCTGCGGCTGGAAGACCGGGCCGAACTCGGCCTCCGGGTACTTCTCGGCATCGGCCGCGCCGTCGAAGGCCACCATCGTGATCTTGTGGGTCATGATGTGGTCCGGGTGCGGGTACCCGCCGTTCTCGTCGTACGTGGTGACGACCTGCGGCCGGAACGAGCGGATCTGCTTGACCAGCTCACCCGCCGCCGTGTCCACGTCCTCCAGGGCGAAGCAGCCCTCGGGCAGCGGGGGCAGCGGGTCGCCCTCGGGCAGGCCCGAGTCCACGAAGCCCAGCCACTCCTGCTTGACGCCGAGGATCTCGCGCGCCTCGTCCATCTCCTTCTTGCGGACCTCGTGAATGTGCTCCTGAATGTACGCGTCACCCTGAAGCTTGGGGTTGAGGATGTCGCCGCGCTCCCCGCCGGTGCAGGTCACGACGAGCACGTCCACCCCTTCGGACACGTACTTGGCCATCGTGGCCGCGCCCTTGCTCGACTCGTCGTCGGGGTGGGCGTGAACGGCCATCAGTCGCAGCTGCTCAGTCAAGACTCGATCCTCAGTGAATAGGGCGCCCTCGGTCATCCACTGCAATGGGCGGCTTCTATAGTGACGGAACCGGGGGGCGGAAAATTCCGGCATCCCCTGTCCCGTGTCCAGTGGAGGACGATCATGACCGCGGTCAGCGGCCGTGACACCAGCGGCTCCGCCGCCCGGCCCCCGGAGGGCCGCTACGGCCGTACCCGTACCGCCGACGAGCGCGCCGACCGCAGGCTCAAGGTCGTGGGCGCGGTGCTCGGCGTCGTGGTGCTCGGCGTCGTCGGCTGGTTCGGCTACGACTCCATCGCCGGGACGAAGATCAGCGCCGAGGTCATCACCTTCGACGACGTCTCCGCGAAGGCCGTCGAGGTCCACCTGGAAGTGCGCAAGGACGCGGACGCGAACGGCTATTGCACCGTGCGTGCCCAGGCCGAGAGCGGCGCCGAGGTGGGCCGCGCGGACTTCCGCTTCGACCAGGACAAGGACCGGATCGACGAGGTCGTCACGCTCCGTACGACGGAGCGCGCCACCAGCGCCTCGCTCGTCGGCTGCCACGCGGACTGACCGCCGCTCCGGGGGCCGCCGAAGCCTCCTCGGACCCGCCGCTCCGGGGGCCGCCCAGCCTCCTCGGACTTGCCGCTCCGGGGGGCCGCCCAGCCTCCTCGGACCTGCCGCTCCGGGGGACCGCCGAAGCCCCTTCGGACCCGCCGGGCCCGCGGTGCGCTCAGGCCTCGGGGACCACAGGAGCCGCACCGGACCCGCCGTCCTCCCGGGCCCCGGGACGACCGGTGCCACGCCCGGCCCCGGGTGACCCGGAAGCGGTGACTCCGCGCCGCTCACCTGCGACAACAGTTTTCCGACGGCTTATGTCCTCCCCCTTTGGCACCGGAATTGTTAGGCTCGTGGTTTCGCCCACCCATAAGGGAACATCCTTCTGGGTAGGGCGATGCTTTGTATTCCCAGTACCTACGAGGAGCACCTGTGACCCAGACCAGCGAGAACGTCACCTGGCTGACCCAGGAGGCGTACGACAAGCTCAAGGAAGAGCTTGAGTACCTGTCTGGTCCCGCGCGCACCGAGATCGCAGCCAAGATCGCGGCGGCGCGCGAGGAGGGCGACCTGCGCGAGAACGGCGGGTACCACGCGGCCAAGGAGGAGCAGGGCAAGCAGGAGCTCCGGGTCCGCCAGCTGACTCAGCTCCTGGAGCACGCCAAGGTCGGTGAGGCGCCCGCCGAGTCCGGTGTGGTCGCCCCCGGCATGGTGGTGACGATCGCCTTCGACGGCGACGAGGACGACACCCTGACCTTCCTGCTGGCCTCGCGGGAGTACGCGAGCGACGACATCGAGACGTACTCGCCGCAGTCGCCGCTCGGCTCCGGCGTGAACGGCAAGAAGGTCGGCGAGGACGCGGAGTACGAGCTGCCGAACGGCAAGCTCGCCTCGGTGAAGATCCTGGAGGCCAAGCCCTACCAGGGCTGAGCCCACGACGCCCCCGAAGCCCCCGGCACGCACACCGCGCGCCGGGGGCTTCGCCGTGCCCGGGGGCTTCACGCGCGCCGGGTCCCGGCGCGTACCGGAGTCCCGCCGTGCGCCGGGGCCTCGGGCCCCCCCGGCCCGGGGGGGCCCGTGGGCCCTGGGCTCAGGCCGTGGCGGAGCGGTACTTGCGGACCGCGAGCGTACGGAAGACCACCAGGATCAGCACGGACCACAGGACGGACGCGAGCACCGGGTGCTGCATGGGCCACGCGTCCGGGGTCCGGAAGCCGGGCGGCAGGTTGCCGAACAGCTCGCGGCAGGCCTGGACGGTGGTGCTGAACGGGTTCCACTCGGCGATGTGCCGGAAGAACGTGGGCAGGTTGTTGGAGTCGACGAAGGCGTTGGAGATGAACGTCAGCGGGAAGAGCCAGATGAGCCCGCCGGACGTGGCCGCCTCCGGGGTGCGGACCGAGAGGCCGATGAGCGCGCCGATCCACGAGAAGGCGTAGCCGAGCAGGAGCAGCAGGCCGAAGCCGGCGAGGATCTTGGCGAAGTTCTCGTGCGAGCGCCAGCCGACGAGGAGCGCCACGAGGGCGAGGACGAGCAGCGTCAGGGCGGTCTGCACCAGGTCGGCGAGGGTGCGGCCGGTGAGGACGGCGCCCCGCGCCATGGGCAGCGAGCGGAACCGGTCGATGAGGCCCTTGTGCATGTCGTCGGCGATGCCCGCGCCCGCTCCGGCGGTGGCGAAGGTGACGGTCTGGGCGAAGATGCCGCCCATCAGAAACTCCCGGTAGTCCTGGGTCGAGAGCGAGCCGCCGACCTTGATCGAGCCGCCGAAGACGTACGTGAACAGCACGACGAACATCACCGGCTGAATCAGGCCAAAGAGGACCATTTCGGGAATTCTGGTCATGCGAATCAGGTTCCGCTTGGCGACGACGAGCGAGTCGCGGACGGACGATCTGATGCCGCCCGCGGGCCTGACGGCACGGGCGGTGTCGCTGAGGGCGCTCATCGGCCGGTCTCCTTCCTGGGCCGGTCCCCGGCGTCCGGCGCGGGGCTCGCGTCCGGCGCGGGGTCCCCGGTCGCGCGGCCGCCCGCTCCGGGGGTCCCGGCCGGGGTGGTGTCGGTGCCGTTCGTGCCCTCGGCCTCGGCCACGTGGCCGGTGAGGGAGATGAAGACGTCGTCGAGGGTGGGGCGGCGCAGGCCGATGTCGTCGATCTCGATGCCGCGGGCGTCCAGCTCGCGGATGACCTCGGCGAGCAGCTTGGCGCCGCCGGTGACGGGCACGGTCAGCTTGCGCGTGTGCTGGTCGACGGCGGTCTCGCCCTTGCCGAACCCGGCGAGGACCTGGGTGGCGGCGGCGATGCGGTCGCGGTCGTGCACCACGACCTCGACGCGCGCGCCGCCGGTCCGGGCCTTGAGCTGGTCGGAGGTGCCGCGGGCGATGACGCGGCCGTGGTCGATGACGCATATGTCGTGCGCCAGGTGGTCGGCCTCCTCCAGGTACTGCGTGGTCAGCAGGAGCGTGGTGCCGCCGGAGACCAGCTCCTGGATGACCTCCCAGAGGGCCTGGCGGTTGCGCGGGTCCAGGCCGGTCGTCGGCTCGTCCATGAACATCACCGGCGGCGAGACGACGAGCGCGGCGGCGAGGTCGAGGCGGCGGCGCATGCCGCCGGAGTAGGTCTTGGAGGGGCGGTCGGCCGCGTCGGTCAGCCTGAACCGCTCCAGCAGCTCGGCCGCGCGGGCCTTGGCCTGCCTGGCTGGCATCTGGTAGAGCTGGCCGACCATCTGGAGGTTCTCACGGCCCGTCAAGTACTCGTCCACGGCGGCGAACTGACCGGACAGGCCGATCGAGCGCCGCACCTCGTTCGGATGCTTCAGTACGTCGATTCCGGCGACGACCGCCCGGCCGCTGTCGGGGGTCAGCAGGGTGGTCAGACAGCGGACGGCCGTCGTCTTCCCCGCGCCGTTCGGCCCGAGGAGGCCGAGCACGGTGCCTTCCGGGACATCCAGATCGACGCCGTCCAGAGCCCTGACGTCGCCGAAGGTCTTCACCAGACCCTCGGCGTAGATGGCACCTGGCATGGGAGTCTCCCGTTGATAGGGGTGCTTGCCTAGCGAAAGCGTAGGTTCGCCGGGCCCGTCCCGCCCGGCATTGCGTGGAACGCGTCACACTCTAACGCGATACATCGCGTCCGTTCAAGGAGTTTCGGGCAGGCCTGTGGAAAACCCGGTCCGCCCCGCGACCGGGCCCCAGCCCGCCCCGCGACCGGACCCCGGCCGGGCCCGCCCGAGCCCCGTCCCACCCCGCCCGGCACCGCCTGCCCGGCGCCGCCCGCCCCGCCTCAGTCGAGGACCGTGTACCCCGCGTCCCGCAGCGCCGCGCCCAGCTCCGCGCAGTGCTCTGGCCCCTTCGTCTCCAGGTGCAGCTCCACCTCGACCTCCGTGAGGCCGAGCCGGGGGTCGGTGCGGACGTGACTCACGTCCAAGACGTTGGCGTCGGCCACGGACAGCGCGCCGAGGAGCGAGGCCAGGGCGCCGGGGCGGTCGGGCAGGCGCAGCCGCAGCGACAGGTAGCGGCCCGCCGCCGCCATGCCGTGGCGCAGGATGCGCTGCATCAGCAGCGGGTCCACGTTGCCCCCGGACAGCAGCGCGACGACCGGGCCCGCGAAGGCGCGCGGCTCGCTCAGCAGCGCCGCGACCGTGGCGGCGCCCGCAGGTTCGACGACCATCTTGGCCCGCTCCAGGCACAGCAGCAGGGCGCGCGAGAGCGCGTCCTCGGAGACGGTGACGACGTCGTCGACGAACTCCTCGACGAGCCGGAACGGCACCTCGCCGGGGCGGCCCACCTTGATGCCGTCCGCCATGGTCACCGGGTTCTCGATCGACACCGGGCGGCCCGCCGCGAGCGAGGGCGGGTACGCGGCGGCACCGGCCGCCTGCACGCCGACCACGCGGACGTCGGGGCGCAGCGCCTTGACGGCCACGGCGATGCCCGCCGCGAGGCCGCCGCCGCCCACACCGACGAGCAGGGTGCGCACCTCGGGGCGCTGTTCGAGGACCTCAAGGCCCACCGTGCCCTGCCCGGCGACGACGTCCGGGTGGTCGAAGGGGTGGATGAACACGGCGCCCGTGGTACGCGCGTACTCCTGGGCGGCGGCCAGCGTCTCGTCGACGACCTGGCCCTCCAGGCGCACCTCGGCGCCGTACTCGCGGGTCGCGGCGACCTTCGGGAGCGGGGCGCCGGCCGGCATGAACACCGTCGAGCGCACGCCGAGCAGCGAGGAGGCGAGGGCGACGCCCTGGGCGTGGTTGCCGGCGCTGGCCGCGACGACGCCCGCCGCGCGCTCCTCGGGCAGCAGCCCGGCGATGCGCACGTAGGCGCCGCGCAGCTTGAACGAACCGGTGCGCTGGAGGTTCTCGCACTTCAGGTGCACGGGGGCGCCGACGAGACCCGACAGGTACCTGCTGTTCTCCATCGGCGTCATCCTGGCCACGCCGCCCAGCATCTTGCGGGCGCCGCGTACGTCGTCCAGGGTCACGGCCGGCAAGGAGCGTGTCGTGCGGTAGCTCATGACCCGCAGTCTCCCAGTTCACGGCCGCCGCCTCCGGGTGTGCCCAAGCCGCGAGACGGGTTTGCGCAGCGCCGGTACGGGTAGCGCCCGGACCCCGTACCCTGTCCCCCAACCCACCACCCTTCCCATGAAGTGAGCCCACGGCCATGCCCACAACTCCGGACATGACGACCGCCAGCGATCCCGGCCTCCTCGATACGCTCCAGCACCAGGTAGCGGTGTTCGCGCGGCGTGCGGAGCAGACCCGCCTCGGCGGCGTAGGACAGGTCCGCAACTCCATGGACCGCGCCGCGTACCTCCTGCTCAACCGCCTCGACAAGGAAGGACCCATGGGCGTCAAGGCGCTCGCGGCCAGCATGGGCATCGACTCCTCGACGGTGACCCGCCAGGTCGCGCCGCTGGTCGACACCGGCCTGGTCAAGCGCACCTCGCACCCCGAGGACGGGCGTGCCGTGGTGCTCCAGCTCTCCCCGCGCGGCCAGTCCCGCCTGGACGAGGTGCGCTCCTCGCGGCGCGAGCTCATGGCCGAGCTCACGCAGGACTGGGCGCCCGAGGAGCGCGCCAGCTTCACCGCGCTGCTCACCCGTTTCAACTCCGCGCTGTCCGCGCGGCAGAGCTCCCAGGCGGTACCGGAACCGGTGGCGCCGGCCGACTCCTGAGCCCGGGGCCGCGGTTCGCCGACTGCCGCGGCCCCGGACCTCGTACGGGTCGCCCGCCGAAACGCTCGTCGCCGAGCGCCCGTACGAGGTCGTGGCTCATGACGACCACCCCGCGCCCGCGGCCAGAAGGCGCGGTTCCGCTCCTGCCGGGCTCTTGACCTGGGCACGGTGCCTGGCCTCAGATGAAAACCGGGTCCCCTACGCCGGACGGCGGGAGGCGCGGTGCGAGAGCGGCAGGCCGCCCAGCAGGCCCGCCGTGCCCGGGAGTTCCAGGCGTTCGTCGCGGGCGCGGCAGGGCGCCTTCTGCATGCCGCGACGCTGCTCACCGGTGAGGCCCCGGACGCCAACCCACGCGCGCGTGCCCTGCTGACCCGCTCCCTGGCCGCGACGTACGCCTCCTGGGACCGGCTGCGCGGCGAGGACCCCTACGAGCGCGCCCGTACGCACCTGGCCGTGCGCTACGCGCGCGGGGCCTGGCGCCACCGCGGCCGGGGCGGGCCGCTCGCCCGCCTGTCCCCCGTGGAGCGGCTCGTCCTGGTGCTGCGCCTCTACGAAGGCGTCGCCGAGGAGCAGACCGCGGCGCTGCTCGGGCTGCCGCTGGAGCGCGTGCGCACCGTGTCCGCGCGCGCCGTGACCGCGGTCCTGCACCCGCCCCGCGGGCCCGCGCCCGCGGCACCGCCCGCCCTGGGGGAGGCGACCTCGCCATGAGCCGGTCATGAGCCAGCAGGAGCGCCGCGAGGCCGCCGTACGCCTGCTCCTGGACGCCGGCGCGCCCGCCTCCGTGCCGCCCGGCCTGTACGCCGATGCGGTGCGGCGCGGCACGCGTGCCCTGCGGCGCCGGGCGCTGGCCCGGCGCCTGCTGTGGCTGCTGCTGCTCGCGGCGGCGGTGGCGTTCTGCGTGTGGGCGGTGACGGCGCAGCCGTGGGCGGAGCCGCCCTCGGAGACGACGCCGCCGCTCACCCGCTGGTAGCGGGGAGCGGCGGCGTACGCCCGGGCGGGCCGGTCAGCCCAGCGCCTGCTTGAGGTCGGCGAGCAGGTCGTCGACGGCCTCGATGCCCACCGACAGGCGGACCAGGTCGGCGGGGACCTCCAGGGCGGAGCCCGCCACCGAGGCGTGCGTCATCCGGCCCGGGTGCTCGATGAGGGACTCCACGCCGCCCAGGGACTCGCCCAGGGTGAACAGGCGCGCGCGGTTGCAGACCTCGACCGCCGCCTCCTCGCCGCCCTCGACCTGGAAGGAGACCATGCCGCCGAAGGCCTTCATCTGCTTGGCGGCGACCTCGTGGCCGGGGTGCGAGGCGAGGCCCGGGTAGAAGACGTTGGTCACGCGCGCGTGGCTGGTGAGCATCTCGGCGATCCGCGTGGCGTTCTCGCTGTGCCGGTCCATGCGGACGGCGAGCGTCTTGACGCCGCGCAGCACCAGCCAGGAGTCGAAGGGGCCCGCGACCGCGCCCATGGCGTTCTGGTGGTACGCCAGCTCCTCGCCCAGGGCGTCGTCGTCGACGACCAGCGCGCCGCCCACGACGTCCGAGTGGCCGCCCATGTACTTCGTCATGGAGTGCACGACGACGTCCGCGCCGAGGGCGAGCGGCTGCTGGAGGTAGGGGCTCGCGAAGGTGTTGTCGACGACCAGGCGGGCGCCCGCCTCGTGCGCCACGCGCGCGACGGCGGCGATGTCGGTGATGCCGAGCAGCGGGTTGGAGGGGGTCTCGACCCAGACGGCCTTCGTCTTCGGGGTGAGGGCCGCTCGTACCGCCGCCGGATCCGAGGTGTCCGCGACGGACCAGTCCACGCCCCACCGCGAGACGACCTTCGCGAAGAGGCGGAACGTACCGCCGTACGCGTCGTCGGGGATGACCACGTGGTCGCCGGGGGCGAGCAGCGCCCGCAGCAGGCAGTCCTCGGCGGCGAGGCCGGAGGCGAAGGCGAGGCCGCGGCGGCCGCCCTCCAGGGCGGCGAGGTTCTCCTCGAGCGCCGTGCGCGTGGGGTTGGCGCTGCGGCTGTACTCGTAGCCGCCGCGCAGCCCGCCCACCCCGTCCTGCTTGTACGTGGACACCTGGTAGATGGGCGGGACGACGGCGCCGGTGAGCGGGTCGGCGGTGTTGCCCGCGTGGATGGCGACGGTCTCGAAGCTCTGGCTGCTGTGCGAGTCACTCATGCGGCCCGAGCGTAGTGCGGCCGGGCGGCGCGGTCCGGCCGGGGCGGGGCCGGGCGGGCCCCGGGCCCCCGCTTTGGCCTGGGGAGGCGGCCAGGTTGGCCAATTGTCACAGGCGTCTGGTTCGCTTGAGGCATGGAGATTCTCTGGGTCCTGTTGGCAGTGGCGATGATCGGGGTGGTCCTCGGGCCGTTCCTGCTGCGCAGGCGCGGCGGCATCCGCCTGGTGCACCCCGGCGCCCCGGACGCCGCGGACCCGGCGAACTACGGCTTCGCGCGCCAGGAGGAGCTGGACATCCGCATGCCGGGCCCGGACCCGGACCTCGTCGAGGTGCTCGACCTGGTGCAGCGCACGCAGGACTGGCGCGGCGCCGCGCAGCTCCTGGCCGGCACCGAGGTGCACGGGGAGCAGCGCTGGCAGCGGGTGCAGGCCTTCGCGGGCGCGGCGTCCCTGGAGCTCAGGGAGCGGCCCGGCGGGGTGAGCGACACCCCGGGCGGGCAGTGGCTGCGGGTGTGGCGCGCGGAGGCCGAGAAGGACGCGGGCGGGGCGGCCGTGCACGCGGAGTTCCTGGTGCAGCAGGCGTGGCGCACGTCGCGGCCCGGCACGGACGAGTTCCGCATCATCCTGGAGGAGGCCAAGGCGGCCTGCGGCCAGGCCGCGCTGCTCTCCCCCGGCGACCCGATCCCGTACATCGTCGAGCTGTCCATCGCGCGCGGCCTCGCCTACCCGCGCGCGGAGTTCGAGCAGCTCTGGCTGAAGATCCTGGACCGCGCGCCCGCGCACATGGGCGCGCATCTGGCCGCGCTGCACTACTGGTGCGAGAAGTGGCACGGCTCCCGGGAGGAGGCGTACGCCTTCGCCGAGGCTGCCGCGGCGCGCGCGCCCGGCGGGTCCCTGCTCTCGGCGCTCCCCCTCTTCGCGGTGTACGAGCACCTGCCCGAGGTGACCACGGTGCGGAGCTTCTACCAGAGCGAGGTCGTCACCAAGGCCGTCGAGGGCGCCCTGTTCGCGGTGCACTCCGCCCGTCCCGACGACCCGATGCTCGCCCACGTCCGCCACCTGCTGATCTTCTTCCTGGTGCGCTGCGAGCGCTGGGGCGAGGCCATGCACCAGCTCGTGCACGTCGACGGCCACGTGGGCGCCCTGCCCTGGACCCTGTCCGCCGACCCGGCCGCGGACTACGCGCTGCACCGCGCGCTCGCGGTCGCCGGGTACGAGGCGAACGGCGGCAGCCCGGCGACACTGCCGCACTAGGCCCGACCACCCGGCCCGGCACGGCCGCCCAGCACGGCCGCCCGCCCATCCGCCCGCCCCGCCGCCGACCGGAGGCAGGAATTCCCGGCCGGTCCCGGACGTTGTGCCTCAGGCCGACACCCGCTCCAGGAGGACCCGATGATCTTCGGCCGCACGCCCGTGCTCCCGACCCCCGAGGAAGCCCTGAAGGGCCGCGAGACCCCCGAGTTCGAGGTCCCGTCCCGCCACACGGTCCTCGGCACCGCCCTCCTGGGCCCCTACCCCGAGGGCCTGGAGGTGGCGGACTTCGCCCTGGGCTGCTTCTGGGGCGCGGAGCGCAAGTTCTGGCAGACCGACGGCGTCTGGACGACCCTGGTCGGCTACCAGGGCGGCTACACGCCGAACCCCTCCTACGAGGAGGTGTGCTCCGGCCTCACCGGCCACGCCGAGGTGGTCCGCGTGGTCTTCGACCCCGCCAAGGTGACGTACGCCCAGCTCCTGAAGGTCTTCTGGGAGTCGCACAACCCCACCCAGGGCTTCCGCCAGGGCAACGACGTGGGCACCCAGTACCGCTCGGCGATCTACACCCACACCCCCGTCCAGGAGGCCGCGGCCGCCGCGTCCCGCGACGCCTACCAGCAGGTCCTCACGGCCGCGGGCCACGGCACGATCACCACGGAGCTGCTCCCGGCCGACGGCCGCCCCTTCTGGCCCGCCGAGCCCTACCACCAGCAGTACCTGGACAAGAACCCCGACGGCTACTGCGGCATCGGCGGCACGGGCCTGGAACTGTCCAGCCCGTCGCAGACCAACTGGGGCCGAGCCTGCCCGACGGGCATCGCGCCCGCCGGCGACTGACGCGACGACGGGACCGCCACCCATGCCCCACGCCCACGCCCCCGACGGCACCCCCCTCTCCTACGAAGTGCGCGGTTCCGGTGTGCCGTTGGTGCTGCTCAGTGGGCAGGCGAACAGTCGGCGGTGGTGGGATCCCGTCGTGGCGGACTTCGCTCGGGCCTTCCGGGTGGTGACCCTGGACTGGCGGGGGACCGGCGGGAGCGGGCGGCCCGACACCGACTCGTACAGCACGCGTGGTTTCGCCGACGACGTGGCGGCCGTGCTGGCGGACGCCGGGATCGGGCGGGCGCACGTGTACGGGACGTCGATGGGCGGGCGGGTCGCGCAGTGGTTCGCCGCCGAGCGGCCCGAGAGCGTGGCCCGGCTCGTGCTCGGGTGCACCTCGCCGGGGGCGCCGCACGGCGTGGAGCGCGGACCCGAGGTGCGGCGGGCGCTCGCCCAGCCGGACCAGGACGCCGCGGGGCGGGCGCTGCGGGAGCTGATGTACACCCCCGCGTGGCTGGCGGCGCGGGAGGCCGCCGGGCAGACGGAGTTCGCCACGCTGGGCGACCCGTCGATGCCCGGGCACGCCAGGCGGCGCCATCTGCGGGCCAGCGCCCGGCACGACGCGTGGGACGCGCTGCCGCGGATCAAGGCCCCGACGCTCGTGGTGCACGGGAGCGACGACGCCTTCAACCCGGCGGCCAACGCCCCGCTGCTCGCGGAGCGCATCCCGGACGCCCGGGTGCGGATGATCCCGGGCGCCCGGCACGCCTACTTCGAGGAGTTCGCGGAGGTGGCGACGCCGCTGGTGGTGGAGTTCCTCCAGCGGGGCGAGGACGAGTAGTCCCGAGCGCACTCGCCCCCGGCCGCCGACCCCCGCGAACCCCCTCCGGGCGCGCCCCGCGAGCGTCCTCGGGCCGCGCCCCGGTCACGCGTACCGGGTCACTGGTCACCGGTCAGCGGTCACCAGGCCCCCGGGCCACCCGGCCACCCGGCCCCCGGGTCACTCGTCCCCGGCGCCGTACGGCCTCGTGATGATCTCCAGGTTGTGCCCGTCGGGGTCCTCCCAGTAGACGCCGCGGCCGCCGTCGTTGGTATTGATCTCGTGCGGCCGCCGGTGGTACGGGTCCGCCCAGTAGCTCAGGCCCCGCTCCTTGATGCGGCCGAAGATCGTGTCGAACTCGTCCTCGGAGACCAGGAACGCGTAGTGCTGCGGCACGAACGGCTGGCCGTCGCCCTCGTAGAAGTCGAGCGTGACCCCGTTGGGGATCGTCACCGGGATGAACGGGCCGTACTGGTCGCCGACGTCGAGCCCCAGGATGTCGGCGAGGAACTGCGCGGACGCCTTCTTGTCGGTGGCGTGGACGATGGTGTGGTTCAGCTCGATGGTCATCGTGCGGACTCCCTCCGGTGCCCGGCCGGAAGGCGGGGCGGCGTGACCCGCCCGGCCCGCTCGGCCTGATGTCTGTACGACCTCTCCGTCGACGCCACCGACGCTACGGCCGGGCCGTGGCCGCCACATCCGTCACCGGGTCCGGAGCCGGTGCGCCCTTGGGTTTAGGGCTTGGGACCCAGGCAGTTTCCGGCCAGTCACCGCGCCGCCACCACCCGCACGAAGGGGCGGCCCCCACGCGGAGCCGCCCCCAGCCGTCGCACAGGGCGATCAGATCGTCGCCGTGTCGATCACGAAGCGGTACCGCACGTCGCTGCGCAGCACCCGCTCGTACGCCTCGTTGACCTGGTCGGCGCGGATCAGCTCGATCTCCGCGCCGAGGCCGTGCGCGGCGCAGAAGTCCAGCATCTCCTGGGTCTCGCGGATGCCGCCGATGGCGGAGCCCGCGAGGGTCTTGCGCCGCAGCATGAGCGAGAAGACGTTCAGGGAGACGGGCTCCTCGGGGGCGCCCACGTTGACGAGCGCGCCGTCCGTCCGCAGCAGCCCCAGGTACTTGTCGAACGGCAGCGGCGCCGAGACCGTGGAGACGATCAGGTCGAAGGCGCCCGCGAGCTGCTCGAACGTGGCCTCGTCGCTGGTCGCGTAGTAGTGGTCGGCGCCGAGCCGCAGCCCGTCGTCCTTCTTGCGCAGGACTGCGACAGGACGGTCACCTCGGCGCCCATCGCGTGCGCGATCTTGACGGCCATGTGGCCGAGGCCGCCGAGGCCGACGACCGCGACCTTCTTGCCGGGTCCGGCGTTCCAGTGCGCGAGCGGGGAGTACGTGGTGATGCCCGCGCACAGCAGCGGCGCGGCCACGTCCAGGGACAGGCCGTCGGGGATGCGCAGCGTGAAGGCCTCGTCGACGACGATCTGGGTGGCGTAGCCGCCGTAGGTGGGCTCGCCGTTCCTGTCGAGCGCGTTGTACGTCTGGATGTTGCCGCTCTCGCAGTACTGCTCCAGGCCCGCCTCGCAGGCCTCGCACGTACGGCAGGAGTCGACCATGCAGCCGACGCCGACGCGGTCGCCGACCGCGAACTTCGTGACGCCGGGGCCGACCTCGGCGACGACGCCCGCGATCTCGTGGCCGGGAACCATCGGGAAGATGCCCTCGCCCCAGCCGTCCCGGGCCTGGTGGATGTCGGAGTGGCAGATTCCGGCGTACTTGATGTCGATCAGCACGTCGTGCTCGCCGACGGCGCGGCGCGGCACGGTCGTGCGCTCCAGCGGCGCGGAGGCCGCGGGGGCGGCGTACGCGGGGACGTGCCGGGCCCCGGCGGAGGCGGAGGCGTCCGGGGAGGAGGTGGTCGTGGTGTGCGTGGTCTGTGCGGTCATGCTGCCGAGGCTGTCAGCGGCGCGCGGGGACACCCAGCCCTCCGTCGTGCCTACGCACGGTGTGCGTACCACTGGTGGTGGCAGGCTCGCGGACGGCCGAGCCTGAATACTGGAGCGTATGGAAGACAACGCCGCCGCCCCGGAAGGCCTCGACCGCCGTGCCGAGCTGAGCGAGTTCCTGCGCACCCGCAGGGCCCGCCTCCAGCCGCAGGACGTCGGCCTGACCGCCTACGGCAGGCAGCGGCGGGTGCCCGGCCTGCGCCGCGAGGAGCTGGCGCAGCTCGCCGGGGTGTCGGTGGCGTACTACACGCGCCTGGAGCAGGGCAACGGCCGCAACGTCTCGGCGGAGGTCCTGGACTCCATCGCGCGGGCCCTGCGGCTGAGCAGCGCGGAGCACGCGCACCTCACGCACCTCGCCAAGCCCACCGCGCACAAGAAGCGGCGCGGCGCGCCGGCGCAGCAGCTCCGGCCCGCGGTCCAGCAGCTCCTGGACGCGATGGACACCGTCCCGGCGTACGTCGGCGGGCGCCGCTCCGACATCCTCGGCTGGAACCGCATGGCGACCGCGGTGTTCGGCGACTGGGGCGCGCTGCCGCGCGAGGAGCGGAACTGGGCCCGGCTGGTCTTCCTCGACCCCGCGACGCGGGAGCTGTTCGCGGACACCTGGGACCAGAAGGCGTCGGACACGGTCAGCTTCCTGCGGATGGACGCGGGCTGCTACCCGAACGACCCCCGCCTCTCCGCGCTGGTCGGCGAGCTGTCCGTGAAGAGCGAGACCTTCCGCCGCCTGTGGGCGGCCCACGACGTGCGGGAGAAGAGCCACGGTGTCAAGCGCCTGCGCCACCCGCTGGTGGGCGAGCTGACCCTGTCGTACGAGACCCTGCGCCTCGCCGACGACAGCGAGCAGTTCCTGGTCACGTACCACGCGGAGCCGGGCACCCCGTCGGCCGAGTCCCTGCGCCTGCTGGCGAGCTGGACCGCCGACGCGCCCGTGCCGCGGGACGACCGGGTCTCCTGACGCCCGGCGGCACGCGAAGGCCCACCGGCGTAACGCGACGCGGCGCCGACGGGTACTGGCGACCAGTGATCGACAGCCCGTTCGGCGCCGCGCCCCGGAACGACCGGCTCACGCGTTCAGGAAGCCGGGTGGGTCACTTCCCGTAGTACGCGTTGTAGACCGACAGCGTCGACTTGTTGCCCTTCTTGTCGGTGACCTTGGCGTGGAAGGAGATGCCCTTGCCCGCGGCCGGGTTCTTCACCGAGATCCTGCCGTTGTCGACGTCCACGGGCTTCCAGTTGCGCCCGTAGTCGTAGCTGATCCAGACGGCGAGGGACTTGAGGTTGTTCCCGGCCGCCGCGCCCTGCACCGTCACCGGGATGGACTGCTTCTTGTCCGCGGGCGCGCGGCTGTCCAGGCCCACGGCCGCGTTGAAGCGCACCCCGGAGGCGGGCAGCTTGGTGAGCGCGGTGGTCTTCTTCGACCGGAAGGTGTAGCTCGCGTCGATCCGCGTGGAGGCCGCGGCCACCGCGACGCTGCGCTTGACGGACGTGGACAGCTGGTACTGGGCGTCCCCGGCCGGCACCTCGAACACCTCGCCGGTCAGCGGGTCGGTGTTCTCGTCGTACTGCGTGCCGTTGTGCTTCAGGGTGGTCTTCACCGAGGTGTACAGCGAGCCGCCCGCGTGCGTCTGGCCGTCGGCGAACAGCGGCAGGTAGCCGGAGATCTCGTTGCCCTTGCGGAAGACGCCGTAGTCCCCGCCGAGCCGCGGCCCGAAGACGGCGGTGTTGAAGGTCTTGCGGTACGTCTTGTCCGCGGCGAAGGTCTGCGGCGCGCCGAGCGTGTACGTGGCCTCGGTGACCGGGGCACCGTCCTCGCCGGCGGCACCCTGCTGTTCGAACTCCAGGCCCCACTTCACCTTGTCACCCGTGGACAGGTGCAGGGTGCGGGTGCCGGGCGCCTTCTGCGGGACGCCGATCGCCAGCGCGCCGATGTCGCCGGGGAGCGTGCCGTTGGCGACGACCACGCCCTTCTTCCCGCTCGACGAGGCGCCGAGGCCGACCTTCACCGTGGCGAGGTCGGACTCCTTGTAGTGCTTGGTGAAGCCGGTGGCGAAGCGGGTGACCTTGCCGCCGGGCAGGACGTCGTACTCGTCCTTCGCGCCCCGCGTCCAGTGCGTGCCCCAGAGCTGGTGCAGCGAGCCGTCGGTGACCTTCGGGCCGAGGTGCGCGGTGCGGAACCCCTGGTAGGACGGGAGGAGCCAGCCCACGCCGGTCTCGATCGCGTCGTTGGAGACCACCCACAGCGGGGCCGCGAGCTCGGGCGTCGCGTCGGCGGCCGGCACGGTGACGTCCACCGGCTTCGCCGTCCGCGCGTCGGCCGTCACCGTGGTGTTCCCGGTGACGTTCAGCTTCGGCTGGACGACCCAGTCGATGCCCTTGGCGGCGTCCTCCGGGTCGGCGTAGATCCCGGCGTCGAGGACGTAACCGCCCTTGGGGACGCGGACCTTGGCGGTGCCGGACGGGTCGTAGACGTTGATGTCCCGGTTGGCCGTGTCCTTGGTGACGCCGATCAGGGACGTGCCGTAGTACTTCGCCGGCTGTCCGTCGCGGCCGACGTGCTTGACCGTCACGTCGTACGACTCGACCTCGCGGTCGACCGCGGCGGCGGTGCGCACGCTCTGGCCGCCACCGGTCGCCGTGACGTACGCGGAGTACGTGCCGTCGAGGCTCCCGCCCAGCCGGGTGTCACTGGTCAGGTCCACGGCGGCGGTGCCGCCCGCGGGCACCGTGACCTTCTTGGCGGCGAGCGTGAAGAAGCCCGCGGGCGCGGGGGCGCCCTTGGGGCCGGTGGCCTTGAGCGCCAGGTCGAGGGTGACGTCGGCGGTGCCGAGGTTCCGGTACGTGAGCTTCTTGGTGACGGGCTTGTCGTCGGTGTGCGGCCACGCCTGGGTGCCGAAGCTCACCGACACCGGGTCGGCGATCACGGTCTGCTTGATCGCCCTGTCCACGGCGATCCGGCCCGAGCCCTGCTGGAACGGCGTGTACGCGCCGCCCTTGGCGGACGCCGCCAGGGCGCCCTTCAGCTCGGCGTACGTCCACGTCGGGTGCTGCTGCTTGAGCAGCGCGGCGGCGCCCGCGGCGTGCGGGGTCGCCATCGACGTGCCGGAGATCGTCAGATAGCCCTCGGGCTTCTGGCCGACCTCCTTCTCGATGTCGCTGCCCGGCGCGGCGGCCGCGGTGATGTCCACGCCCGGGGCGGTGACGTCCGGCTTGATCGCGCCGTCGCCGATCCGCGGGCCCTGGCTGGAGAACTGCGCGAGCTTGTCCTTGTCGTCGACCGCGCCGACGGTCAGGGCCTTGTCCGCGCTGCCCGGCGAGCCGACCGAGGCGGGGGCCCCGTCGTTCCCGGCCGCGATCGCGAAGAGGATGCCCTTGTCCTCGGAGACCTTGTCGACCGTGGCCTCCAGCGGGTCCACGCCGGGCGTGTCGCCGCCGCCGAGGCTCAGGTTCACCACGTCGGCGCCCTGGGCGGCCGCCCACTCGATGCCCGCGATGATCCCGGAGTCGTCGCCGGAGCCGTCGTCGCCGAGCACCTTGCCGTTGAGGATCTTCGCGCCCGGGGCGACGCCCTTGTACGCGCCGTTCTTGGCGCCCGTACCGGCGGCGGTGGAGGCGACGTGGGTGCCGTGGCCGACGCGGTCCTTGGTGTCCGGGGACGGGGTGAAGTCCTCGGCGGCGACGACCTGGTCCTTGAGGTCCGGGTGGGTGGCGTCCACGCCGGTGTCCAGGACGGCGATCTTCACGCCCTTGCCGTCGTACCCGGCCTGCCAGGCCTTGGGGGCGCCGATCTGCTTGACGCTCTTGTCGAGGGTGGCCTTGCGGGTCCCGTCGAGCCAGACCCGGCCGATGCCGGACGCGGTGGTGCGGTCCGCGCCCCGCTCGGCGGTGAGCGCCTCCCACAGCTTCGCCGCGTCCCGCTGCGGGGTGCGCACGGCGTCCGCGTTGAGCGTCCTCAGGGTCCGGCGCACCTCGGTGCCGCCCGCGTCGCGGACCTCGGCCTTCGCCCCGGCGGCGGCGCCCCGGTAGGCGACGATGACCTTCAGGCCCTTCTTCTGGGCCCGGCGGGTGCTCTTCTCGCTCAACTCGGTGAGGTCGAAGAGGCGCTGGTCGAGCTTGCCGTCGGCTATCAGGCGGCGCGCGTCGGCCGGGACCAGGAGCGTGTGCCCGTCCCTGCGGCTGGTCTGCACGGGGATGTGCTCGCGCCCCTTGGCCGGGTCGAACGCGGTGACGCGCCCGGTGGCGTCCACCGTGACCCGGTCCCCCGTGAGGAGCGTGAGGTGGTGACGTACCGGCGCCACGGCGGCGTCGCGACCGGTCGCGGTGGCGGAGCCGGGCCCCGCCTGGGCCGGGCTGCCGGGCCCCGCCTGGGCCGGGCTGGTCATGCCCGCCGCCAGCGCCACCGCCGCCGCGGCGGCGACGGTGGCCGCCCCCGCACGCCGCGCGGTGACCGGTCTTGCTGCTTTCTTCACTTGTCTGAGCAAGTTTCCCCCTCAAGGTGAAAGCTCTGAGTCACGCAGTATGTCGAGGGGGACGATATCCGTTCAACTATGGTGCAGATGCGAATAGTTGAGGTTGTTGGCCAGGATCCCACGGTTCCGCAACACCGCGGACACGCGGCGGGGACGCCGCGCGACCCCCGCGGCGCGGGCCCCGGACACGGCACGGGCCCGCACCCGGGTGGGGTGCGGGCCCGTGCGCGGGGACCGTGCGAGGGGGCGGATCAGACGGCGGAGCCGGCCTTCCACTCCGCCCAGCTCATGTTCCAGCCGTTGAGGCCGTTGTCCGGGGCGATCGTCTTGTCGCCGGTGTTGCGGACGTCCACGACGTCACCGGTGATCGAGTTCCGGAAGAACCAGGAGCCCGGGGTCGACTTGTCGTTCGCGCCCTTGGCGTCCTTCAGGCCGATGCAGCCGTGGCTCGTGTTCGCGTTGCCGAAGATCGACGACGAGCCCCAGTAGTTGCCGTGGATGAAGGTGCCGGAGCTGGACAGGCGCATGGCGTGCGGCACGTCCTTGATGTCGTACTCGCCCTTGCCGTCGTCGTCCGTGAAGCCGACCGTCGCGCCGTTCATCCGGGTCTCCTTGAACTTCTCGGAGATCACCATCTTGCCGTTGTACGTCTTGTTGTCCGGCGAGCCGGCCGAGATCGGGATGGTCCTGATGACCCTGCCGTCCCGCATGACCTTCATCTGCTTGGTCTTGGCGTCCACCACGGACACCTGGTTGCGGCCGATCGTGAACCGCACCGTCTTCTGCTGTACGCCGTACACGCCGTCGGCGCCCTCGACGCCGTCCAGGGCCAGCTTCAGCGTGACGGTGGAGTTGCCCTTCCAGTAGTCCTTCGGGCGGAAGTCCAGGCGCTGGTTGCCGAACCAGTGGCCGACGACCTCCTGGCCGCTGCTGGAGTTCACCGTGATGTGCGACTGCACGGCCTTCTTGTCCGTGATCGCCTTGTCGAAGGTGAGCGACACCGGCATGCCCACGCCCACCGTGGAGCCGTTCTCCGGCGTGAAGCTGCCGATGAAGCTGTTGGCCTTCGACACGGTCGTGAACGAGGAGTTCTCGTGCGCCTTGCGGCCCTCGGAGTCCGCCGCCGTCACGCTGATCCGGTACCGGGTGGCGCGCTCGAGCTGCGCGCTGGGCTTCCAGCTCTTCTTGTCCGCGGATATCTTCCCCGCGACCGCGGCGCCGTCCTCGCCCGTCATCACGACCTTCGTGAGCGTGCCGTCGCTCACGGACACCTTGGCGTCGTTGTTGATGCCCGCGTTGCCGGAGCCGTTCTTCGGCGCGATCTCGATCTTGGCGGCCGAGGTCTTCTCCGCCGCCGCCTCGTCGACCTGGTTCTGCGACTCCTTGCCGCCGGAGCCGTCCTTGCCGTCGTCACCGCTACAGGCGGAGAGCACGAGCACCCCGCCGACCAGGGCGGACACGGCCGTCAGACCCCTGCGCCGCTTACTGTCCGTCATTCCACGCATCTCCATCGTTGCCGAATACCCAAGAAAGTCCGAGGGTCCCCGTAGTCCCGCCTAACGCTGTGCCCGTCCACCCCGTTCCAAATCCACCCACATTGTGGGGAACACCACGTCCGGCGGTGCGGCCGGGACGCACGCGCCACCCGAAGACGGCGGAGCCCCGGACGGCGGCCGCCGTCCGGGGCTCCCGGTCCCGCGGCCCGTGACCGGTCCGCGCCGCCGCGCCTAGAGCTCCTCGCCGTCCTCGGCGTCATCATGCTCGTCCGGGTCCCAGTCCGGCGAATCGGGGTCGTAGTCGATCACCTCGCTGCTCCAGGACGCCTGCGCGAGTTCGATCCCGGGCAACTCCTTGACCAGGTCGTACGGGTCCACGAGGTAGGCGAGTGCCTCCGCCGCGTCGTCCTTGACGGCCCCCTCGGCGTGCTGCCGCTCGTCCTCGGGCAGGTGCGGGTCGTCGGCGAGGCGCTTGAGGGCGGCCTCGCCCAGGCGGCCGGAGCCGTCCACCTCCACGACCAGTTCGGTACGTAGCCGGACAAACCGTGATGTCTCGTTCATGCTCATGCGACGGAGGGTACGACCATGCGCGGGCTCGACTTCCGCGCGACCCGCGCCTTTCATTAGCATCGCCCCATTGGCATCGCCCAAGCGGCCAATTCGCCCGCAGCACAAGGGGGATCCGCATCCCGTGACCGCACGTCGCACCCTGTTCACCGCAGCCACAGCCGGAGCCCTGCTGAGCGCCCTGTGGTTCGTCCCCTCCGCGAAGGCGGCCCCGTCCCCGGAGCAGCGCCACGCCGTCGCGACGCAGGCCGCCTCCGAGGACCGCCTCGCCGACTCGGGCGGCGTCGACACCACGCCGTACGTGGTCGGGGGCACGGCGTCCCTGGGGCTCGGGGCGGGGTTCCTCGCGTACGGGGTGAGACGCGAGCGCGTGGCGCTGCGCTAGGCCACGCGCGGGGCCGTCACGCCGCCACCGCCCAGCCGTCGGCGGGCCGGGCCGCCGCCAGCTCGAACCACAGCAGCTTGCCGTCGCCCACGGGGTGCCCGCCCCACGCGTACGCGTAGTGGCGGACGAGGAAGAGCCCCCGGCCGCCGTCGGCCTCGGCGCCCGGGACACCCGGCGGGCAGGCAGGTCGTGTGCGACCAGGACGGCGCGCAGCGTGGCCCGGGCGATACGGGGCGACCGGGGGTCGCGGGGCAGGTGGAGGGTGTACGACCACGCCGGGGCGGACGTCGGGGGTTCGGTCGGGGATACGGTGGCCATCGTCGAAGTCGTGCCGCCCCTGCGGCAGTACGAGGTGGAGCACCGCCTCAGCCACCGCATCAAGCGACAGGGGCACTCCGCATCGGATTCGGCGGACCCACGGTCACTCGAGCCCAGTTGCGTCACCTCCTGGAGATGAGCGAACTCCCCAACGTCACCTTCCGCGTGATCCCCTTCGGTCAGGCCTCCTTCCCCGGCTCCGGCCAGTCCGTGGACTACGTCATGGAGCCTGTTCCGCAACTCGACACCGTGCTACTGGACACGCATCAGGGCTCCGAATTCCTGGACTCAGAGCCGGAGCTGGCCGGGAGGGTTCACCTCCGGGAAAGCGACGCACCCGGTGTCGTCCTCACCACCGGGGCCGACCAGTTCCGGGCCCTTCTCGGTGCGCTGCGGCAGCAGTCTGCCGGTGGGCGGCGGTGACCAACTCGCGTGACCTGGGTTGATGCCCGCGAGAGGCTGCCGCGGGACGGTATGCCGGTGGCAGCGGCGGTCACGGGGCGGTACCCGGCCGACAGCTATGGGCCCGAGGGTGCGTCGGGGAAGACGTGCAGTCGGCGCTCCACAGCGCTTGGCGCGCGTGACCCCCGTACGTACGGGAGAGCCACCCCCGGCACCTGTTCCCGCTCTGTGTAGAACGCTCGTTCCAGCCCGAGTAGGACACGGCGACCCCGCCCAACTCCCCTGGCAAGCCACGGCACTCTGGCGTACCCCTGCCCTCCGGGTGAGCATGAGCGGATGAGTGCAGGGGCCAGCGAACGCCCGCCCCCGGCCGCCGGGTGCGGGTTCGTGCGGCGGATCGGGCCGTTCCAGGCCACCGCCCTCAACATGAGCCAGATGTGCGGGATCGGGCCGTTCGTGACGATTCCGCTGATGGTGGCCGCGTTCGGGGGGCCGCAGGCCGTCATCGGGTTCGTCGCGGGGGCGCTGCTCGCGCTCTGCGACGGTCTGGTGTGGGCGGAGCTGAGCGCGGCCATGCCCGGCTCGGGCGGCAGTTACGTGTATCTGCGGCAGGCGTTCCAGTACCGCACGGGACGGCTGATGCCGTTTCTGTTCGTGTGGACGGCGATGCTGTTCATCCCCGTCGGGATGTCCACGGGGATCGTCGGGTTCGTGCAGTACCTGGGCTATCTCGCGCCCGGCATGGGGCAGACCACCGGCGACCTGGTCGGCCTCGGCGTCATCGCGCTCGTGGTCGCGCTGCTGTGGCGCGGCATCGAGCACATCGCGCGGATCACGGCCGTGATGTGGGTGGTGATGGTCGCCTCCGTGGGGTGCGTCGTCGTCGCCTCGCTCACGCACTTCGACGCGGACATGGCGTTCACGTACCCGGCGGGCGCCTTCGAGGTGACGGGCCACCACTTCTGGACCGGCTTCGCGGGCGGCCTGACCATCGGCATCTACGACTACCTCGGCTACAACACCGCCGCGTACCTGGGGGCGGAGGTCAAGGACCCGGGGCGCACCCTGCCCCGCGCGATCGTCTTCTCGATCCTCGGCATCATGACGGTCTACCTGCTGCTCCAGGTCGGCACGCTCGGCGTGATCGACTGGCACCGCATGACGGACCCCGACGACGTGGCCTCGACGTCCGTGGCGTCGGCCGTCCTGGAGGAGACCTGGGGCAAGGGCGCCGCGGACACCGTGACCGTGCTGATCCTGGTGACCGCGTTCGCGTCCGTCTTCGCGGGCCTGCTCGGCGGCTCCCGCGTGCCCTACGACGCGGCCCGCGACCGCGTCTTCTTCCGCCCGTACGGGCGGCTGCACCCGCGGCACCGCTTCCCGGTGCTCGGCCTCGCGACGATGGGCGCGGTGACGTCGGCGGGCTTCCTGCTCGGCCGCCACACCGACCTGGCGACCCTGATCCAGCTCCTGACCGCGGTGATGGTCCTGGTCCAGGCCCTGGCGCAGATCCTCGCGCTGACGGTGCTGCGCCGGCGGCGGCCCGCGCTGCGGCGCCCGTACCGCATGTGGCTGTACCCGCTGCCCAGCCTCGTCGCGCTCGTCGGTTGGCTCGTCATCTACGGGTACGCGAACGAGAACTCCCCCGGCCGCCATCCCATCGAGTGGTCGCTGGCCTGGGTCGCGCTCGGGTGCGTGGCGTTCCTGGTCTGGGCGCGCCGGGAGAAGGTGTGGCCGTTCGGGCCGAAGGAGATCAGGGAGGACTTCCCCGACGACGGCTCCGGGGACGGGCGGGCAGCGGGCGGGGGCCCGGCCCCGGGCGAGCCGGAGCCGGAGCCGTGACCGGGCCGGAGCCGGAGCCGTGGCCCGGCCGGGGGCTCAGGCCAGCGGGCCCGTGACCGGTTCCACGGCCGCGACGAGGCGCCCCTCGCGGACGAACGCCTCCGCCGCCGCCAGGTCCGGCGCCAGGAAGCGGTCCGGGCCGGGGCCCGCGACGCCCGCCGCGCGGACCGCCTCGATGACGGCGCGGCTCGCGGGCGCCGGGGTGAGCGCCGGGTCCTGGGCGCGCAGCTCGACCGCGCGCGTGGCCGCGTACAGCTCGACGGCGATGATCCGGGCGAGGTTGCCGACGGCCGTGCGCAGCTTGCGGGCGGCGGACCAGCCCATGGAGACGTGGTCCTCCTGCATGGCGGAGGACGGGATGGAGTCGGCCGAGGCCGGTACGGCGAGCCGCTTCATCTCGCTGACCAGGGCGGCCTGCGTGTACTGGGCGATCATCAGGCCGGAGTCGACGCCCGGGTCGTCCGCGAGGAACGGCGGCAGGCCGTGCGAGCGGTTCTTGTCCAGGAGCCGGTCGGTGCGCCGCTCGGCGATGGAGCCGAGGTCGGCGGCGGCCACGGCGAGGAAGTCCAGGACGTACGCCACGGGCGCGCCGTGGAAGTTGCCGTTGGACTCCACGCGGCCGTCGGGCAGCACGACCGGGTTGTCGACGGCGGCGGCCAGCTCGCGCTCGGCGACCGTCCGGGCGTGCGCGAGCGTGTCCCGCCCGGCGCCCGCGACCTGCGGCGCGCACCGCACCGAGTACGCGTCCTGCACGCGCGGCGCGTCGTCCTGGTGGTGGCCGGTGAGGCCGGAACCGGCGAGCACGGCCAGCATGTTGGCGGCGGCGGCCGCCTGGCCCGGGTGCGGGCGGACGGCGTGCAGCTCGGGGGCGAGGACCCGGTCGGTGCCGAGCAGGGCCTCCAGGCTGAGGGCGGCGGTGATGTCGGCGGACTTGTAGAGCACGTCCAGGTCGGCGAGGGCCATCACCAGCATGCCGAGCATGCCGTCGGTGCCGTTGAGCAGCGCGAGACCCTCCTTCTCGCGCAGCTCGACCGGGGTGATGCCGTGCTCGGCGAGCAGTTCGGCGGCGGGCCTGACGGTGCCGTCGGGGCCCTCGGCCTCGCCCTCGCCCATGAGGGTCAGGGCGCAGTGGCTGAGCGGCGCGAGGTCGCCGGAGCAGCCGAGGGAGCCGTACTCGTGGACGACCGGGGTGATGCCCGCGTTCAGCACGTCGGCCATGGTCTGCGCGACCTGCGGGCGCACCCCGGTGTGGCCCGAGCAGACCGTCTTCAGGCGCAGGAACATCAGCGCGCGGACCACCTCGCGCTCGACGCGGGGGCCCATGCCCGCGGCGTGCGAGCGGACGATGTTCCGCTGGAGCTGCGCGCGCAGGTCGTGGCCGATGTGCCGGGTCGCGAGGGCGCCGAAGCCGGTCGAGACGCCGTACACCGGGTCGGGTTTGGCGGCGAGGGCGTCGACGATCTCCCGCGCCGCCGTCAGGGCGACGACGGCGTCGTCACCGAGCTCGACGCGTGCGTTGTGCCGGGCGACGGCGACGACGTCCTGTGCGCTGGTACCGGACGTCCCTACGACCACAGTCTGCATATCCATATTCAGGAGCGTACGCACTGAATCGACCCGTGTCACTGGTCGTTCCCCGCGGGGCCCCCATCGCCTCCCTCGGCGAAGGTTCCAGCCCGTCCGGCGTTTGAGGACGAGGCCGAAGGCCGATCGACCCCGCACAAGGCGCCCCCGCCAGCTATCTGCGGAAGCGCCTTCGCTCACCCGGCCCCGGCGGGGGCGGGGAGTCCGCGAGCCTGACCACCGGGTCGTCCGCGCCCTCGCGGCCCGCCACCACCGGCGCCACCGCCCGCGCGGCCTTCGCGCGGTACTGCGCCGCGTCCGCGAGCCGGAACAGCCGCCGCGCGGAGCGGACCGGGCCGATCCGGTCCCCCGTGGAGGCGACCCCGCAGGCGACCCCGTCGCCCAGCTCCAACCGGGCCGCCCGCGCGCACAGTTCCTCGGCGACCCGGACCACCACGTCCGACGGGGGGCCGACCGACAGCAGGCAGAACTCGTCGCCCCCGAGGCGCGCCGCCAGCGCGCCCGGCAGCATCGCGCCGCACAGCGACAGCAGCGAGCCGAACCGCTCCAGGAGCCGGTCGCCGACCGCGTGCCCGAGCTGGTCGTTGACCTGCTTGAGGCCGTTCACGTCGCAGACGACGAGGCTGACGACGACCCCCTCCCTGCGGTGCCGCTCCACGGCCTCGTCCAGACGTACGTCGACCGCGCGCCGGTTGGCGAGCCCGGTCAGGGAGTCGGTGAAGGCGAGGCGGCGGGCCTCCTCCAGGCGCTCGGTCTGGGCGACCCCGGCGGCGACCACGGACGCCAGGACCGTGGCGAAGTCCGCGTCGGCCCGGTCGAAGACCGGCGCGCCCACCGGCCGCGCCACGTACAGCTCGCCCCAGGCCCGCCCGCGCAGCACCACCGGCGCCACCACGCAGCAGCCGCGCCCGCGCCGGCGCAGCGCGGCCACCCGCTGGTGGCAGTAGCCCGCGCGCCCGCCGCCGCCGGGGCCCTGGGCCGTCTCCACCCAGGCGTGCGGTTCGACGCCGCCCGCCCAGCGCTCGTGCAGGAACTCGGTGATCTCCGGGAACTCGTGGACGGGGTAGGCCTCGTCCCGGGGGAACTCCTCCTCCCCCGGGGCCCGCTCCCCCACGTTCGCGAGCACGCGCAGGCGCCCGCGCTCCCGCTCCCACACGGACAGCGCGGCGAAGCTCCCGGCGAGCCCCTGCCGGGCCCCCTGCGCGGCCGCCCGCCAGGACCCGCGCGGGCTGTGCGCGGCGGCCATCCCCTGCGCGAGCGCCACGACAGCGCGCAGCCGAGCGTCCTGTCCCATTGGAACAGGTTACGGACATTTCATACTTCATGAGCAAATGGAGGCCGGGGTTCAGGAAGGCCCGGCGGGCAGGGGGCGGGCGGCGGGGCCTGCTCCCGCCTACTCCCCGGGCCACTCCGGCTTGCGCTTCTCGTTGAAGGCCGCCACGCCCTCGGCCCGGTCCCCGGAGAAGGCCACCGCGCGCCACGCCGCGTCCTCCACCTCCAGGCCGGTGCGCAGGTCGAGCCCGTGGCCGAGGCGCAGGGCGCGCTTGGCGGCGCGCAGGCCGACGGGCGAGTTGGCCGCCATGCGCGCGGCGAGCGCGAGGGCCTCGTCGCGGTCCTCGCCCTCGCCCGCGACCAGGTCGACCAGGCCCAACTCGCGCGCCTCGGCGGCCTCCACCCGGCGCGCCGAGAAGATCAGCTCGGCGGCGCGGGCCGCGCCCACCCGCCGGGGCAGGAGCTGGGTGCCGCCCCCGCCCGGGATCACGCCCACGGACACCTCGGGCAGGCCGACCACGGCCGTCGCGTCGGCCACGATGACGTCGCAGGACAGGGCGAGCTCGAAGCCGCCGCCGAGGGCGTAGCCGTGCACCGCGGCGATGGTCGGCATCGGCAGTTCGAGGACGCCGGTGTACGCGGCCCGCGCGACGGGGCGCTGGCGCACCAGCTCCGCGTCGGTGAGGGAGTTCCGCTCCTTGAGGTCGGCGCCGACGCAGAAGGCCCGCTCATGGGTCGAGGTGAGCACGACCACCCGTACGTCCCGGTCCGCGGCCAGCGCGTCGCAGGCCTCGGCGATGGACCGGGCCATGCCGCTGGACACGGCGTTCATGGCCCCCGGCCGGTCCAGCGCGAGCTCCGCCACGTGGCCGTGCCGGCGCACCCCCACGAACTCCCCGAACCGCTGCTCGCCCATGACCCCTCCAGACTCCCGGTTAACGACCGTTACCCGGTGATCATGTCAGCCCGGGCGCGCCCTGGGTACCCGTACCGGACGGGCGGACACCGGTACCGGGCGGGTGGGCGGACGTACGGGACGCGATGTCAGCCGCGGCGCGTGAGCAGCCAGGGCTCCACGACGCCGAGGCCGCGGACCGGCCGCTGCCACATGGGCTGGAGCGCGAAGCGGTACGAGGGCGGCTCCTCGCCCTCCTTCTCGGCGCGCTCGGCGAGCGCCGCGGCCTCCGTCTCGGAGGCGGGCGCGTCCCCGGTGCGGGTGAGTTCCTCGGCGAGCGCCCCGTCGACGAGCACGGCGTCCCGGGGCGCTATCGAGGTGAGGCGCGAGGCCAGGTTCACCGTGGTGCCGAAGACGTCGCCCATGCGCGTGGTGACCGTGCCGAAGGCGATGCCGACGCGCAGCTCGGGCATGGTCTCGTCGTTAGCCATGGTCTCGATCAGCCGCAGCGCGATCTCCGCGGCGGTCCCGGCGTCGTCGGCGGCGAAGAGCACCTCGTCGCCGAGGGTCTTGATGAGCCGCCCGCCGTGCGCGGCGACGAGGTCGGCGGCAGTGGTCTCGAAGGCCTCGACCAGCTCGCCGAGCTCCTCCTCCTCCATGCGGCGGGTCAGCCGCGTGAAGCCCACCAGGTCCGCGAAGCCGACGGCGAGCCGCCGGTCGACCATCTCCTCGTCGTCGGCGGCCTGCACCACCCGGCCGGTGGCGGCGGCGAGCTGGCGGCGCCAGACGTAGACGAGGAACTCCTCCAGCTCGGGCAGGAGCAGCTCGATGAGGGGGTACGTCACCTCGGTACGGGTCATCCCCGGCTCGGGCGGCTCGGTGAGCCCTTCCAGGAACGAGTCGATCTGCCACTCGGCGAGCCGGGCCGTGGTCTGCCCCGTCGACCGCGCCACCTGCACCGCCATGGCCTCGCTGAGCAGCCCCGCCTCGACGAGACCCGCGAGGCGGCGCAGCGCGAGGACGTCGGCCTCGGTGAGGGCCTTGGCCTGGCCGATGTCGGGGAAGCCCATGGCCCGCCAGAAGCGGGACGCCAGCTCCATGGAGACGCCCGCGCTGCGGGCCGCCTGGAAGGGGGTGTAGCGCCGGTCGGCGCCGAGGATGAGCTGTTCGAGACGGAGGGCGAGGGGGTCCCTGTCGTCCCCGTCGTCCCCGCCGTCCCGGTCGACGCGGTCGACCTGGCCGCGGTCGTCGTACCGGCCCGGGCGCCGGGAGTCCCCGGAGAGCTGCGAGTCGACGGGGTTCGCCGTCCGGTCGAGGGCCTCCGCGAGCGCGGGGTCCTTACGGGGCGTGCGGTCCTCGCCGCTCGGGCGGTCCTCGGGGTGGGGGCGGTGCACGGGGCCGGGGCGGTCCGAGGGGCCTGAGCGGTGCGCAGGGCCGGGGCGGTGCACGGGGCCGGGGCCGTCCGCAGGGCCTGAGCGGTGCGCAGGGCCGGGGCCGTCCGAGGCGCCGGAGGGGTGCGCAGGGTCGGGGCGGTTCTCACCGCTCGGGGAGCCGCTCCCGCCACCCGGGGAGCCGCCCTCGCCGTCCTCCTCGCTCGGGCCTTCACCCGAGCCTTCACCCGGGCCGCCCTCACCGTCAGGGCCGCCCTCACCGTCGGAGCCGTCAGAGCCGCCTGGGCCGTCCGGGCCCGCCGGCCGGTAAGGGTCGTCCGGCTTCTCGGACGCCGCCGCCCCGGCGGCCGACGGCGCCGCCGGGCGGGGCCCACCGTCGGGGGCGGGCTGTGCGCCCTGGCCGGAGCCGGTGTCGTCGACGGTCACGCCTGCTGCCCTTCCGATCTGCCACGGTCAGATATCGACCGGCGCCAACTTTACGGCAGGTGTGCCGCAGCTCACGTCGGCGCCGCCCTGCGGGACGGTACGGCCACTCCTCGGCCCCGCGCGCGGGCGCCGGCGGGAAACGGAGGGAAGCGCGGGGAAGGAGCCCGTCCGGCGCTTGAGGACGAGGCCGAAGGCCGCTGAAGCGGGGCCAGGGGCCGCGGCCCCCGACGCCGGGCCCAGGGGCCGCGGCCCCTGCTGGGGGCCGTCAGCCCGTGCCCCGCACATGGACGACGTCCCCCGCCGCCACCGGCTCCCGCACCCCGTCCGCCGTGGCCAGGACGAGCCGCCCGTCCCCGTCGACGGCCACCGCCTCGCCGCTGACCGCGCGCCCCCCGGGCAGCTCGGCCCGCACCCGGCGCCCCAGGGTCGCGCACCCGGCCGCGTACGTCTCCTGGAGCCCGCAGGCCGCCGGGTCGCCGCCGGCCGCGCGCCAGTCGCCGTACCACTGCTCCAGGCCGCGCAGCACGGCCCGCAGGAGCGGGTCCCGGTCGGTGCCCTGGGCGCCCGCGAGGGCGAGGGAGCCCGCGTGCGGCACGGGCAGCTCGTCGGCGCGCAGGGTGACGTTGACGCCGATGCCGACGACGACGCCGTCCGCGCCCGCGCGCTCGGCGAGGATGCCGCCCGCCTTGCGCTCCTCGCCGTCGACGGTGACCAGCAGGTCGTTGGGCCACTTGAGGGCGGTGTCGACGCCCGCGGCGCGGGACAGGCCGGTGGCCACGGCGACCCCGGTGAGCAGCGGCAGCCACCCCCAGCGCTCGACGGGCACCTCCGCGGGCTTGAGGAGGACGGAGAAGAACAGGCCCGAGCGCGCGGGCGCGCTCCACCGGCGGTCGAGGCGCCCGCGCGCCGCGCTCTGCTCCTCGGCGACGAGCACGGCGCCCTCGGGCAGCGCGTCGGCGCGGCCGGCCAGGTCGTTGTTGGTGGAGCCGGTGGACTGCACGACGTCCAGGGAGCGGTAGAGCCCGCCATCGCGGACCAGCGCGCGGCGCAGCGCGGCGGCGTTCAGGGGCGGGCGGTCCAGGTCGCTCCAGCGACCCGCCGTGTTCCCGGGGTTCTGTGCGTCGTCTGAGGCATGGGAGGGCGTCATGCAAGCCACCCTAGGTGTGGTAAACGCCGCACTGCACAGGCGTATCCACGCCGATACGCTACGAGTCAGTAGCCAGCGCCACGGGGGGTGTCCGACGGGTCGGCGCAGGGCGGGGCGCGGCGTCCGGCGCGTGCGCTCGCCGGCCGCCGGAACGGCCTCGTGGCACAGCAGCCAGGGCGTTCCGGCCGCGCGGTGAGCGGGCCGGGGCCCGCGCCGCCGTGCCGGCCCGCCGGACACCCCCTGGGCCGTCACCGTCCCCTTCTGAGCAGGCAGGGAGCCGCGTCCCGATGTCCGAGCCTCACGAGCCCCACCAGCAGACCGCGCAGCCCCAGGAGTCCCCGGCACCCACCGGTTCCACCGGTCCCGGCGCCCCCGGGGCCGACATCCACACCACCGCAGGGAAGCTGGCCGACCTGCAGCGCCGCATCGAGGAGGCGAAGCACGCGGGCTCCGCGCGCGCGGTCGAGAAGCAGCACGCCAAGGGCAAGCTGACGGCGCGCGAGCGGATCGACCTGCTGCTCGACGAGGGCTCGTTCGTCGAGCTCGACGAGTTCGCCCGGCACCGCTCGACCAACTTCGGCCTGGACGCGAACCGTCCGTACGGGGACGGCGTGGTCACCGGCTACGGCACGGTCGACGGCCGCCCGGTCGCCGTGTTCTCGCAGGACTTCACCGTCTTCGGCGGCGCCCTCGGCGAGGTCTTCGGCCAGAAGATCGTGAAGGTCATGGACTTCGCCCTGAAGACGGGGTGCCCGGTCGTCGGCATCAACGACTCCGGCGGCGCCCGCATCCAGGAGGGCGTCATGGCCCTCGGCATGTACGGCGAGATCTTCCGCCGCAACACCCTGGCCTCCGGCGTGGTCCCGCAGATCTCCCTGGTCGTCGGCCCGTGCGCGGGCGGCGCGGTGTACTCCCCCGCCATCACGGACTTCACGGTGATGGTCGACCGGACCTCGCACATGTTCATCACGGGCCCGGACGTCATCAAGACCGTCACCGGCGAGGACGTCGGCTTCGAGGAGCTGGGCGGCGCCCGGACGCACAACGCGACGTCCGGGGTCGCGCACCACATGGCGGGCGACGAGAAGGACGCCATCGAGTACGTCAAGTCCCTCCTGTCGTACCTGCCGTCGAACAACCTCAGCGAGCCCCCGGCCTTCCCCGAGGAGGCGGACCTGGAGCTCACCGACGAGGACCGCGAGCTGGACGTGCTGGTGCCGGACAGCGCCAACCAGCCGTACGACATGCACACGGTCATCGAGCACGTCCTGGACGACGCCGAGTTCTTCGAGACCCAGCCGCTGTTCGCGCCGAACATCCTCACCGGCTTCGGCCGGGTCGAGGGCCACCCGGTGGGCATCGTCGCCAACCAGCCGATGCAGTTCGCGGGCTGCCTCGACATCGACGCCAGCGAGAAGGCCGCGCGCTTCGTGCGCACCTGCGACGCCTTCAACGTGCCCGTGATCACCTTCGTGGACGTGCCGGGTTTCCTGCCGGGCGTCGGCCAGGAGCACGAGGGCATCATCCGCCGCGGCGCCAAGCTGATCTACGCGTACGCGGAGGCGACGGTCCCGCTCATCACGGTGATCACCCGCAAGGCCTTCGGCGGCGCGTACGACGTGATGGGCTCCAAGCACCTGGGCGCGGACCTCAACCTGGCCTGGCCGACCGCGCAGATCGCGGTGATGGGCGCCCAGGGCGCGGTGAACATCCTGCACCGCCGCACCATCGCCGCCGCCGACGACGAGGAGGCGACGCGCGCGCGGCTCATCCAGGAGTACGAGGACGCGCTCCTGAACCCGTACACGGCCGCCGAGCGCGGCTACGTGGACGCCGTGATCATGCCGTCCGAGACGCGCTCGCACCTCGTGCGCGGCCTGCGTCAGCTCCGCACCAAGCGGGAATCACTGCCTCCGAAGAAGCACGGCAACATCCCGCTGTAGCCCGGCCGCACGGCCGCGCGCAGGGCCGTGTCCTCGACGCGGTACTCCCGGTGCCGTGTTCCGATGCCGTGTCCCGATGCCGTGTCCCCGATCCCCGAGGAGTCCCTTCGTGATCAAGGTCGTACGGGGCAACCCGACCCCCGAGGAGCTGGCCGCCGCCCTGGCGGTGGTCCAGGCGCGCGCCGCGGCGGCCGCGCAGGCGCCGTCCGGCGCGCCCCGCACCCCGGCCGCCTGGTCGGACCCGGCCCGCGTCGCCCGCGAGCGGCTGCCCGCGCCGGGCCCCGCGGCGTGGGGGCGCACGTACTGGCCCGTCTGACCGGTCCGGCCCGCCGGGGCGGAACCTGAGTACGCGTACTCAGGCGCCGTCCCGGCCCGGCGCGCACCATCGGAGCCATGCTGTGGTCCGACCCGGAGAACGACCCGCCCCAGGACATGCGGGACATGCAGGCCAAGATGCGCCGCGCGGGCGTCCTCCTGGCCGTGGCGATGCTGCTGGCCATGCTGGTCCTGGGCGTGGCCTGAGAGGGCCGCGGCTACCCTGGGCCCATGAGTGATCAGCCCCGCCGCCTCGTCCTCGCCTCCCAGTCCCCCGCCCGGCTCGGCCTGCTGCGCCAGGCGGGCCTCGCCCCCGAGGTGATCGTCAGCGGCGTCGACGAGGACGCGGTCTCGGCCCCCACCCCCGCCGAGCTGGCCAAGGCCCTGGCCGAGGCGAAGGCGTCCGTGGTCGCGGCCCGTGCCGACGTCCGGGGCGCCCTGGTCATCGGCTGCGACTCGGTCCTGGAGCTGGACGGCCAGGCCCTCGGCAAGCCCGCCGACGCCGAGGAGGCCACCGCCCGCTGGAAGTCCATGCGCGGCCGCGCGGGCGTCCTGCAGACCGGCCACTGCGTGTACGACACGGCCACCGGCCGGCACACCGCCGCCACCGCCTCGACGGTGGTGCGCTTCGGCACCCCCTCCGACGCGGAGATCGCGGCGTACGTCGCGACCGGCGAACCGCTCCGCGTGGCGGGCGCGTTCACCCTCGACGGCCGCTCGGCCCCGTTCGTCGACGGCATCGACGGCGACCACGGCAACGTCATCGGCCTGTCACTGCCGCTGCTGCGCCGCCTGCTCGCGGAACTGGACGTCGCCATCACCGACTTGTGGCAGCGCTGAGCCGCTCCACCGGGCGCCCGGGCCACCCCGCGCGCCCGCCCTCCGGCGGCGCGGGCACGGCCGCGCCCGCCGCGCCCCCGGCCCGCGTGCCACGGCGCCCGCTCCACCCGCCCTCCACCCAGGGCTGTTACCGGTAGTACCTACGGGACGACCGGCACGCTACCAATGGGTAAACCAGGGGACAAAGGCTGTGGCACGGGCAAAGAATCATTGGGCCATTCGTAGGGACTCCACAAAGAAACCCGGTGCTCCGCAGCACGGCCGCACAGAGACCTTGGCCACACCGGAGGACTACCCTGCCTTGGTGGGACCCTGCGTACCACGGTGCGACAAGGGATTTCGGGGGTCGAGCGAGCCTCGGATCACGCTCCGTGTGGGCAAGCTCACCAATGGGGACGGGTCGAAAGCTCGTGTCGGCAGTCCCTAAACTCGGCTTGTTTCAAGGAGGGAGCCATCGTGCGCAAGGTGCTCATCGCCAACCGTGGCGAAATCGCTGTCCGGGTCGCCCGGGCGTGCCGGGATGCCGGGATCGCGAGCGTCGCCGTCTACGCGGACCCCGACCGGGACGCGCTGCATGTGCGGGCCGCAGACGAAGCGTTCGCCCTTGGTGGTGACACTCCCGCGACCAGCTATCTCGACATGGCCAAGGTGCTCGCCGCCGCCAAGGACTCCGGCGCGGACGCCGTCCACCCGGGCTACGGCTTCCTGTCGGAGAACGCGGAGTTCGCCCAGGCCGTCCTGGACGCGGGCCTGATCTGGATCGGCCCGCCGCCGCAGGCGATCCGCGACCTGGGCGACAAGGTCGCCGCCCGGCACATCGCGCAGCGCGCGGGCGCCCCGCTCGTCGCGGGCACCCCGGACCCGGTCTCCGGTGCCGACGAGGTCGTCGCGTTCGCCGAGGAGCACGGCCTGCCCATCGCCATCAAGGCGGCGTTCGGCGGCGGCGGCCGCGGCCTGAAGGTCGCCCGCACCCTCGACGAGGTCCCCGAGCTGTACGACTCCGCGGTGCGCGAGGCCGTCGCCGCCTTCGGCCGCGGCGAGTGCTTCGTGGAGCGCTACCTGGACAAGCCGCGCCACGTCGAGACCCAGTGCCTCGCCGACCAGCACGGCAACGTCGTCGTGGTCTCCACCCGCGACTGCTCCCTCCAGCGCCGCCACCAGAAGCTCGTCGAGGAGGCCCCGGCACCGTTCCTGACCGGGGAGCAGAACGCCGAGCTGTACCGCGCCTCCAAGGCCATCCTCAAGGAGGCCGGCTACGTCGGCGCGGGCACCGTCGAGTTCCTCGTCGGCCTCGACGGCACGATCTCCTTCCTGGAGGTCAACACCCGCCTCCAGGTGGAGCACCCGGTCACCGAGGAGGTCTCCGGGATCGACCTGGTCCGCGAGATGTTCCGCATCGCCGACGGCGAGGAGCTCGGCTACGGCGACCCGGAACTGCGCGGCCACTCCTTCGAGTTCCGCATCAACGGCGAGGACCCGGGCCGCAACTTCCTGCCCGCCCCCGGTACCGTCACCACCTTCGCGCCGCCGTCCGGCCCGGGTGTCCGCCTGGACGCCGGCGTCGAGTCCGGCTCGGTCATCGGCCCGGCGTGGGACTCGCTCCTCGCCAAGCTGGTCGTGACCGGCGCGACCCGTGCGCAGGCGCTCCAGCGGGCCGCGCGCGCCCTGGAGGAGTTCACGGTCGAGGGCATGGCCACGGCCATCCCGTTCCACCGCAAGGCGGTCACCGACCCGGCGTTCGCGCCCGAACTGACCGGCTCCACCGAGCCGTTCCAGGTTCACACGCGCTGGATCGAGACCGAGTTCGTCAACGACATCCCGCCGTTCGCCGCGCCCGCGGACGGGGAGTCGGACGAGGAGCCGGGCCGCGAGACGGTCGTCGTCGAGGTCGGCGGCAAGCGCCTGGAGGTCTCCCTCCCCTCGTCCCTGGGCATGTCCCTCGCCCGTACGGGCCTCGCGGCCGGTGCCAAGCCGAAGCGCCGCGCGGCGAAGAAGTCGGGCCCCGCGGCGTCCGGTGACACCCTCGCGTCGCCCATGCAGGGCACGATCGTCAAGGTCGCGGTCGAGGAGGGCCAGGAGGTCAAGGAGGGCGACCTCGTCGTGGTCCTCGAGGCCATGAAGATGGAGCAGCCCCTCAACGCCCACCGCTCCGGCACGATCAAGGGCCTGCAGGCCGAGGTGGGCGCGAGCCTCACGTCGGGCGCGCCGATCTGCGAGATCAAGGACTGATCTCCCCTGGCGTGGGTGCCCTGGGCCGTTCCCGGCTCGGCCCTCCGGGCCTCGGTGCCCCGCCCGGCGCGGCGCCGTCGCCACCTGACGGTGATCCGCCGCTCCGCGACGGATGTCCCCCCGCCCGCCCGCCCCTACCGGGGCCGGGCGGGCGGGGACGTCACCCCCTTGGACGCGCTACTCTCAGCCCGTCCGGCGCACGAGCCCGGGTTCTCCAGCCCGTCCGGCGTTTGAGGACAAGCCGCGCAGCGGCGGTGAAGGCACCGGACGCGCGGAGGAGAATCAGCCCGTCCGGCGCTTGAGGACGAGCGCGAAGCGCGATACAGGCAACGGACGCGCAGAAGAGAAACAGCCCGTCCGGCGCTTGAGGACGAGCGCGAAGCGCGATGAAGGGGCGGGCGGGGAAGAACAAGCAAGCCCCCCGGCAACTGAGGAGGACGTATGCGCGCCGACGCCCAGCGCAACCGCCAGCGCCTCCTGAAAGAGGCCCGCTCCGCCTTCGCGGAGCACGGCACGGACACCTCCCTCGAAGACGTGGCCCGCCGCGCGGGCGTGGGCATCGGCACGCTCTACCGCCACTTCCCCAACCGGCACGCCCTGATGAGCGCCGTGTTCGAGGACGCGGTGAGCGACCTGCTCGCCCGCTCGCGGGAACTGCTCGACGCCCCGCAGCCGTGCGCGGCCCTCGTGGCCTGGCTGCGGGCCCTCGTCACGCACGCGAGTGAGTACCGGGGGCTCGCGCGGGCCCTGATGTCGGTGTCGCGGGACGACACCACCCCGCTGGGGCGGTGCAGCCGGCCCATGCGGGAGGCGGGCGCGGCCCTGCTGGGCCGCGCGCAGGCCGCGGGAGCGGTCCGCCCGGGCGTGGCCATCGAGGACCTGCTCCAGCTCACCAACGCGATCGCGCTGGCCGCCGAGGAGTCCCCGCACGACCCGGAGCTGGCCGACCGCCTCCTCACCCTGACGCTCCGGGGCCTCAGGGCCGAGCCCTCGGCCTGACCCCCGCCCGGAGGCGCGGGGCGCCGAGGAGCCCCGCCCCGCCGGAGGCTACCGGCGGCGCAGGTCGGCCACCCGCGCCGCCCGCTCCCCGGGCTGCTGTTCACCCAGGACCGTCGCGCTGCGAAGCTGCGGCGCCTGGCCCCCGTGCCCCCGTCGCTGGCCGGGCAGCGGCACGTCCCGGCGGGGCTGGCGGCCCGTGGGGACGGAGTCAACTCCGGGGGCCTGGCCGGGGCCCGCCGCTCCGCCGGCCACGGTGATCTGCACGCCCTGGTCCGCCAGGGCCTGCAGCTCCGTGGCCGCGCGGTCGTCGTGGGCGGGCGGATCGTCGGTGACGAGCCGGGTGATGACGTCCGTCGGCACGGTCTGGAACATCGTGTCCGTGCCGAGCTTGGTGTGGTCGGCGAGGACCACGACCTCCGCCGCCGCCTGCACGAGCGCCCGGTCCACGCTCGCGGACAGCATGTTGGACGTGGAGAGACCGCGCTCGGCGGTCAGACCACTGCCGGAGAGGAAGGCGCGCGAGACCCGGAGCCCCTGGAGGGACTGCTCGGCGCCGCTGCCCACCAGCGCGTAGTTGGAACCGCGCAGGGTGCCGCCGGTCATGACGACCTCCACTCTGTTGGCGTGGGCGAGGGCCTGGGCCACCAGCAGCGAGTTGGTGACCACGGTCAGGCCGGGTACCCGCGCGAGCCGGCGGGCCAGCTCCTGCGTGGTCGTACCCGCCCCGACGACGATGGCCTCGCCCTCTTCGACGAGACCCGCCGCGAGGTCGGCGATGGCCGTCTTCTCGGCGGACGCGAGATGTGATTTCTGCGGAAAGCCGGACTCCCGCGTGAATCCGCCCGGCAATACCGCACCGCCATGCCGGCGGTCGAGGAGTCCTTCTGCCTCCAGCGCGCGCACGTCCCGCCGTACGGTCACTTCGGAGGTCTGGACGACGCGGGCGAGCTCACGGAGCGACACCGCTCCGTTGGCCCGCACCATTTCGAGGATCAATTGGCGACGTTCTGCAGCGAACACGAAACTGACAGTAACCCCAACGACCGTCTGCTTTCAGCAGTTTGCGCCGAATTACAGAAGTTGTACGCACGACAGGGGTGGGAGTGGTATAGGGGAACTCGCGGCGCCTATGCCGGACGCATGCGCCGCGACAGGCTGTGACCTGCGCGGTGATGGATCCGGCCGCCGGAGGGATCACTTCCGGCGGCCGTCGCCCGGTGGCGCGGGCCCCCGGGTCAGGCCTCGCCGGTCACCTTGCGGGTGTGCAGCTGGCGGGCGACCTCGGCGATCGACCCCGAAAGCGAGGGGTACACGGTGAAGGCGTTGGCGATCTGCTCCACCGTCAGATTGTTGTCGACCGCGATCGAGATGGGGTGGATGAGTTCCGAGGCGCGCGGCGCGACGACGACGCCGCCGACCACGATGCCGGTACCGGGGCGGCAGAAGATCTTGACGAAGCCGTCGCGGATGCCCTGCATCTTGGCGCGCGCGTTGCGCAGCAGCGGCAGCTTGACGACCCGGGCGTCGATCTTGCCCGCGTCGACGTCGGCCTGGGAGTAGCCGACGGTGGCGATCTCGGGGTCCGTGAAGACGTTCGACGAGACGGTCTTCAGGTTCAGCGGCGTGACCGCGTCGCCCAGGAAGTGGTACATCGCGATGCGGCCCTGCATGGCGGCGACCGAGGCGAGCGCGAAGATGCCGGTGACGTCACCGGCGGCGTACACCCCGGGGGCGGACGTCCGCGAGACGCGATCGGTCCAGATGTGCCCGGAGTCCTTGAGCTTGACCCCGGCCTCCTCCAGGCCCATCCCGCTGCTGTTCGGGATGGCGCCGACGGCCATCAGGCAGTGCGTGCCGGAGATGACGCGGCCGTCGGAGAGCGTGACCTCGACGCGGTCCCCGACGCGCTTGGCGGAGGCGGCGCGGGAGCGGCCCATCACGTTCATGCCGCGGCGGCGGAAGACGTCCTCGAGGACGGCGGCGGCGTCCGGGTCCTCGCCCGGCAGCACGCGGTCGCGCGACGACACCAGCGTGACCCGCGAGCCGAGGGCCTGGTAGGCGCCGGCGAACTCGGCGCCGGTCACGCCGGAGCCGACCACGATGAGCTCCTCGGGCAGCTCGTCGAGGTCGTACACCTGCGTCCAGTTGAGGATGCGCTCGCCGTCGGGCTGGGCGTCGGGGAGCTCGCGCGGGTGGCCGCCGGTGGCGATGAGCACGGCGTCGGCGGTGAGCCGCTCCTCGGTGCCGTCGGCGGCGCGCACCACGACGGTGCGCGAGCCGTCCATGGCCTGCTGGCCCTCCAGGCGGCCGCGGCCGCGCAGGACCCGGGCGCCGGCCCGCGTCACCGAGGCGGTGATGTCGTGCGACTGGGCCAGCGCGAGCCGCTTCACGCGCCGGTTGACCTTGCCGAGGTCCACGCCCACGACGCGGGCGGCCTGGTCGATGTGGGGGGTGTCGTCCTCGACGATGATCCCCAGCTCCTCGTACGAGGAGTCGAAGGTCGTCATGACCTCGGCCGTGGCGATCAGGGTCTTCGACGGGACGCAGTCGGTGAGCACCGACGCCCCGCCCAGACCGTCGCAGTCGACGACGGTCACCTCCGCGCCGAGCTGGGCGGCCACCAGGGCCGCCTCATAACCGCCGGGTCCGCCGCCAATGATCACGATCCGAGTCACGTACTCCATTGTCCCGCACCGCCGGGCACCCCGTGCCCCCGGGGGGTCCGTGCCCCGCCGGGCGGCGCGGTACGGGGCCGGGCCCCGGGGCGTCCACCGGGTGAGGCGCCCGCGCCGGAAAGTCGTACCCTCGGGGCATGTCGCTCTACGCCGCGTACGCCGGCAATCTCGACGCGCGGCTGATGAGCCGCCGCGCCCCGCACTCGCCGCTGCGCGCGTCCGGCTGGCTCAACGGCTGGCGGCTGACGTTCGGCGGTGAGCACATGGGCTGGGAGGGCGCCCTCGCCACGATCGTGGAGGCGCCGCGCTCGCAGGTCTTCGTCGCGCTGTACGACGTCGCGCCGATGGACGAGGACTCCCTGGACCGGTGGGAGGGGGTCGGGCTCGACATCTACCGGCGGATGCGGGTGCGGGTGCATACCCTCGAGGGCGAGGAGCCTGCCTGGGTGTACGTGCTCAACGGGTACGAGGGCGGGTTGCCGTCGGCTCGGTACCTGGGGGAGATCGCGGATGCGGCCGAGTCCGCGGGGGCGCCCCACGACTACGTCATGGGGCTGCGGAAGCGGCCCTGCTGAGGGCGCAGGGGCCCCGCCTTTCCCACCCACCCGCCCGCACAGCCCCTGCGCCGCCCGCCCGGCCCCGGCCTGCCCCGCCGCTCCGCGACGGATTTCTCCCACCCGCCCACCCGTGCCACCCGGCGCCGCCCGCCCGGCCCCGACCTGGCGGCTGACCCGCCGTCGTCCCCCTCCCGCCGCTCCGCGGCGGATTCTTCCCACCCGCCCACCCGTGCTGCCTCTGTAACCACCCCCGGCCCCGACCTGGCGGCTTGCGCGCCGTCGTCCCCGCCTCCGGCCCACCCGTGCTGCCTCTGCGACCACCCCCGGGGTCAGTCGGTTTCGGGAAGGGATGGGCTCGGGGGCCCGTGGTCGCCGTGCCTTGTGGGAAGGCACAAGCGCAGCGTCCTCAAGCCGTGACCATCGTCATCTACGCGCGTAGGGCGTAAGCGGCTACCCTCTTCGGCGTGAACGCTTCAGTTATTCCGGACGACATCCAGGGCGACCCGTACGCCGCCGCCGACGCCGCCGCCACGCGCCTGCGCGAGCTCACGGGCGCCGAGACCCACGACGTCGCCCTCGTGATGGGCTCCGGCTGGGCGCCGGCCGTCGACGCGCTGGGCACCCCCGACGCCGAGTTCCCGGTCACCGAGCTGCCCGGGTTCCCGCCGCCCGCCGTCGCGGGCCACGGCGGCAAGATCCGCTCCGTCACGGTCGGTGACAAGCGGGTCCTGGTCTTCCTGGGCCGCACGCACTACTACGAGGGCCGCGGGGTCGCCGCCGTCGCGCACGGCGTGCGTACCGCCGTCGCCGCGGGCTGCAAGACCATCGTGCTGACGAACGGCTGCGGCGGTCTGCGCGAGGGCATGCGCCCGGGCCAGCCGGTCCTGATCAGCGACCACCTGAACCTCACGGCGACCTCGCCGATCGTGGGCGCGAACTTCGTGGACCTCACGGACCTGTACTCGCCGCGGCTGCGCGCGCTGTGCAAGGAGATCGACCCCACCCTGGAAGAGGGCGTCTACGCGCAGTTCCCCGGCCCGCACTACGAGACGCCCGCCGAGATCCGGATGGCCCGTACCATCGGCGCCGACCTCGTCGGCATGTCGACCGTGCTGGAAGCCATCGCCGCGCGCGAGGCCGGGGCCGAGGTGCTCGGCATCTCCCTGGTCACCAACCTCGCGGCGGGCATGACCGGTGAGCCGCTCAACCACGAGGAAGTCCTCCAGGCGGGCCGCGACTCCGCCACCCGCATGGGCGAGCTGCTCGGCAAGGTCCTCGGGCGCGTCTGACCCCGGCGCCCCGAGTCGTACGACCCCCTCACGGAGAGGCTGACCACACGTGCAGGACCACGGAGAACTCATCACGCGGGCCCAGGCCTGGCTCGACGAGGACCCGGACCCGGAGACCCGCGAGGAGCTGGCCAAGCTCCTGGCGGCCGCGGACACGCCGGAGGCCCGGGCCGAGCTGGCCGCCCGCTTCGGCGGCACCCTCCAGTTCGGCACGGCCGGCCTGCGCGGCGAGCTGGGCGCGGGCCCGATGCGGATGAACCGCTCCGTGGTGATCCGCGCGGCCGCGGGCCTGGCCGCGTACCTGAAGGGCAAGGGCCACACCGACGGCCTGGTGGTCGTCGGCTACGACGCCCGCCACAAGTCGGCGGACTTCGCGCGGGACACGGCCGCCGTGATGACCGGGGCCGGGCTGCGCGCCGCCGTCCTGCCCCGGCCGCTGCCCACGCCCGTGCTCGCCTTCGCCATCCGGCACCTGGGCGCCGTCGCGGGCGTGGAGGTCACCGCCAGCCACAACCCGCCGCGCGACAACGGCTACAAGGTCTACCTGGGCGACGGCTCGCAGATCGTGCCGCCCGCCGACGGGGAGATCGCGGCCGAGATCGCCGCGGTCGCCGCCCTGGCCGACGTGCCGCGGCTCGACAGCGGCTGGGAGGTCCTCGGCGAGGACGTCCTGGAGGCCTACCTGGCCCGTACGGACGCTGTCCTGGCCGACGGGTCCCCCCGCACCGCCCGGACCGTCTACACGGCCATGCACGGCGTCGGCAGGGACACCCTGCTCGCCGCCTTCGCGCGGGCCGGCTTCCCCGAGCCGGTGCTCGTGGCCGAGCAGGCGGAGCCCGACCCGGACTTCCCGACGGTGGCCTTCCCGAACCCGGAGGAGCCGGGCGCGATGGACCTGGCGTTCGCCACGGCCCGCGCGGCGCGGCCCGACCTGGTGATCGCCAACGACCCGGACGCGGACCGCTGCGCGGTGGCCGTACCGACCGACGCCGAGCGGACCGGCTGGCGGATGCTGCGCGGCGACGAGGTGGGCGCGCTGCTCGCCGCGCACCTGGTGCGGCGCGGGGCGCGGGGCACCTTCGCGGAGTCGATCGTGTCGTCGTCGCTGCTCGGCCGGATCGCCGGGAAGGCGGGCGTCGGCTACGAGGAGACGCTCACGGGCTTCAAGTGGATCGCCCGCGTGGACGGCCTGCGGTACGGCTACGAGGAGGCGCTCGGCTACTGCGTCGACCCCGAGGGCGTCCGCGACAAGGACGGCATCACGGCGGCGCTGCTGGTCACCGAGCTGGCCTCGGAGCTGAAGGAGGAGGGCCGGACCCTGCTCGACCTCCTCGACGACCTGGCGGTGGAGCACGGCCTGCACGCCACCGACCAGCTCTCGGTGCGCGTGGAGGACCTGTCGCTGATCGCGGACGCCATGCGGCGCCTGCGCGAGCAGCCGCCGACGCGCCTCGCCGGCCTCGCGGTGACGCGCGCGGAGGACCTGACGGAGGGCACGGAGACGCTGCCGCCCACCGACGGCCTGCGGTACGCGCTGGAGGGCGCCCGCGTCATCGTGCGCCCCAGCGGCACCGAGCCCAAGCTCAAGTGCTACCTGGAGGTCGTCGTCCCGGTCGCCGACCGGGCGGGCCTCCCGGCGGCCCACGCGCGGGCGGCGGAGCTGCTCGCCGCCCTCAAGCGGGACCTCGCGGCGGCCGCGGGCATCTGACGGCCCCCTCCGACAGCGGAAATCCGTTGCCGGGAGTCCACCCGTACGGGTGGTTCCCCGCGGCAGTCGGCGCAGCGTGACGGTGCGCTGCCGGTCCCCCAGGAAGGGTCCGACCGGTAGCGCACCTTCTCGTTGTCACGCTCCGGGAGCCGCCGTGCCGTACGGACCCCCCGCCCCACCGCCCGGCCCCGCCACCGCCGCCGCGCCGTCCCGCGTCCCGGCGTCACGCCGGTCCCGTAGCGCCCCGCGGCTGCCGAGGGGGCTTCGCGCGCGGGCGAGCGGCGCCCTGCGGCACGCGGCCCCGGCGCTGCTCGCGTACGCGGCGGTGCGCACCCTGGGCCTGCTGGTGTTCGCCGTGTGGGCGCGCCGGGAGCACCGCGGCCTGTGGCACCTGCTCGCCGAATCCTGGGACTGCGACTGGTACTTGAGGATCGCGGACCACGGGTACGCGGAGACGCTCGGCCACTCCTTCGACACCAACAACCTCGCGTTCTTCCCGCTGTACCCGCTGCTGATCCGGGCGGGCGAGGTGCTGCTGCCCGAGCCGCGCGGCGCGGTCGGCCTTGCGGTCGCGTTCGTGTCGTCCTTCCTCGCCGCGTGGGGGATCTTCAAGGTCGGCGACCGGCTGCACGGGCGCCGGGCCGGGGTGCTCCTCGTGACGCTGTGGGCGTGCCTGCCGGTGGCCCTGGTGCAGTGGATGGGCTACACGGAGTCGCTGTTCACCGCGTTCGCGGCGTGGTCCCTGTACGCGGTCCTCACCGAGCGGTGGGTGGCGGCGGGGGCGCTGGCCGCGCTGGCGGGCCTGACGCGCCCGACGGGCGTCGCGCTGGCCGCCGCGGTGACCGTGACGGCGGCGCTCGCCCTGCGCCGCCGCTTCTCCGCGGCCGCCGTCGCGGGCGCCGTCCTCGCGCCGCTCGGCTGGCTCGGGTACGTGGGCTGGGTGGGGGCCCGACTCGGGCGCTGGGACGGCTACTTCGCGGTGCAGAAGTGGTGGCACAACGAGTGGGACGGCGGTGTCGGCACGCTGCGCTGGATGAAGCGGCTGTTCCTCGTCGAGCGCCCGCAGCTGTTCCTGGTGCTGGTGACGGTGGTGCTCCTGGGGGCGCTCGTCCTGTTCGCGCTGTCGGTGGCCTCCCGCGCGCAGCCGCTGCCGCTGCTGCTGTTCACGGGCCTGCTCCTGGCCATCGTGCTCGGCTCCAGCGGGGTGTACTTCCCCCGGGCGCGGTTCCTGCTGCCGGGCTTCCCGCTGCTGCTGCCGGTGGCGTCGGCCCTGGCGCGGGCCCGGCGCCGGGTGGTGGTGCCGGTGCTCACAGGCGCGGCCCTCAGCTCGGCGGCGTTCGGCGGGCACATGCTGCTGGTGTGGCTCGGGCCGCCGTGAGCCCGGCCGGGCGCCCCGCGCTGCCGGACCGCCGCGCTGCCGGACCGCCGGACCGCCGGACTTTCTTGCCCTCTGCATCCCGGCCGCGACGGCGTGGAATCCGGCCCGTTGCCGGGAAGTTGGCGTCCAGTACGGACCCCGGCTGCCGCTCGTCCACGGCCATGCCTCACTATGGAAGCGCTGTCCGACGGCTCCCCACCCCCCCTAGCGGGAGCCGACGGCTTCCGGCGCCCGCCCACCCCCCCCTGGCGAGGTGCCGCCCGGCCGGGCACGGCGGACCTCGTCCCCGTGTCCGGCTCTCCGGGCACTCCCCCGGCGGCCCGCGGCGCGGCTAGCCGATACCCAGCAGGACCGCGAGCAGCACCGCGCCCGCCGCGGCCGGGGCCAGGATCTCGTACGCCCAGCGGACGACCGGCTCGCCCTGCGCGGACTCCGCGCCCTCCCGGCGTTCGGCGATCTCCCGCAGGTCGTCCATGGCCTGGTCGCCGGGCGCGCGCAGGCCCTCGGGGCCCGCGCCGGGGCGGACCCGGCTGGTGGCGGGGTCGTCCGCGGCGACCTGCTGGGCGTGCCGGCGCGCGGCCTTCTTCCGGCCGCGCAGCGAGACCGGGATGGCCCAGAGCTGGTACTTGGTGCCGTCCTGCGTGAAGACCTCGTTGGAGTACCCGGAGCGGAGCCCCGAGACGGCGCCCCACGGCAGCGTGATCGTGCGGAAGGGGTTGCGGACGCGCAGCCGGTCGTCGTTGGCGAACACGGCGGGGCGCAGGGTGTAGGCGACGACGAGCGGCACCGCGAAGAGCAGCCCGGCGAGGGCCACCCAGGGGGTGCTCCCCTCGCCGCGCACCAGGGCGTCGACGGCCAGCCAGACGCCGATCACGAGCAGCAGGACGCCTCCGGCGATGGCCGCGTGCGACCGGTGGACGCGGTCCTGGTACACCGGGGTGTGGTCCGCGGGGGTTTGGTCCGCGGGGGTGGGCTGCGGGTCGCTCGTCATAGGGCTGATTGTGCCTGACGCGTTCCGGCCCCCGGCGTGCGGCAAGGTCCTGGCGCCTTTCCGCACTCGGCGTGCGGCGAGGTGCTGGCGCCTTCCCGTACTCGGCGTGCGGCAAGGGTGTGGGGATTGGTCCAGACCTAGTACGGTCAGAGGGTTGTCATGTACGCCTAAGCATCGTCCGGTGCCGGCCCCTCCCACCCGGGCCCCGAGCCCACGCGGACCGGCACCGCCCGAACCCCCCGGAGGAGACACCCCCGCACCCACCCCCGAGGAGAGCCATGGCCCCCACCGGAAGAGGAACCAGGACAGCGCCCGGAGTCTTACGAAGAGCGGCGGCCACCGTCCTGCGCGGCCGGGCGGCCGCGCTGCTCACGGCCCTGCTGCTGCCCCTGTCCCTGCTCACCGCCCTGACGGCGACCCCGGCGCACGCGGCCGGGACGCTCACCGCGACCTTCACCACCGAGGGCGGCGGCTCCAGTTGGCAGGGCAAGTACGTCGTCCGCAACAGCGGCTCCGCCGCGGCCACCGGCTGGACGCTGGAGTTCGACCTGCCGCCGGGCGTCCGGGTCAGCGGGCACACCCACGGCGAGGCGACCGTCTCCGGCAGCCACGTGACCGTGAAGAACGCGTACTACAACGGCAGGGTCCCGGCGGGCGGGACCACCGAGCCGTACAGCTACCAGTTCACGGCGAACGGGCCGATCGGGACACCCACGGGGTGCACGGTCAACGGTGACAAGTGCGACGGCTCGCCGGACAAGCCCCCGACCGCGCCCGGCACCCCGACCGTCACCACCGCCACGTCCCGCACGGTCTCCCTCGGCTGGCCCCCGGCCGGGGCGGGCGACTACCCCGTGACGACGTACGAGGTCCTCAGCGGCGGCAAGGTGGTGGCGACCTCCACCACGAACAGCGCCACGGTCACCGACCTGACCCCGGCGACGCGCTACACCTTCACCGTCCGCGCCAAGGACCGGCGCGGCAACACCAGCCCGGAGAGCCCGCCGGTGACCGCGACGACGGTCGACCCGGCGACCGACCCGACCCCGCCGACCGCGCCCGGCAACCTGCGCGCCACCGGCAAGACGCAGGTCTCGGCGTCCCTGGCCTGGGAGAAGTCCACGGACAACGTGGCCGTGGCCGCGTACGACGTCTACCGCGGCGGCACGCTGGCGAAGACGGTTCCCGCGTCGGCGACCACCGCGACCGTCGAGGGCCTGACCCCCGCCACCGCCTACACCTTCACCGTGAAGGCGCGGGACACGGCCGACAACGCCTCGCCCGCCTCGAACGCCGTGCGCGTCACCACGGACGACGCGGCCGGGCCCGGCAACCACCTCACGGTCGGCTACTTCGCGCAGTGGGGCATCTACGGCCGCCAGTACTTCGTGAAGAACCTGGACACCTCCGGCGCCGCCGCGAAGCTCGACGTCATCAACTACGCCTTCGAGAACGTCGACCCGGTCAACCACACCTGCCTGGCCGGGGTGACGAAGGGCGTCTCCGGCAACCCGCAGGACCCGGACGAGGGCACGGGCGCGGGCGACGCCGAGGCCGACTACGGGCGCGCCTTCTCCGCCGCGCAGTCGGTGGACGGGGTCGCGGACGACGGCTGGGGCAAGCTGCGCGGCAACTTCAACCAGCTCAAGAAGCTCAAGGCCAAGCACCCGCACCTGAAGGTCGTCGTCTCGCTCGGCGGCTGGACGTTCTCCAAGTTCTTCGCGGACGCCGCCGCGACCCCCGCGTCCCGGGAGAAGTTCGTCCGGTCCTGCGTCGACGTCTGGATCAAGGGCAACCTGCCCGTCCACAACGGCGCGGGCGGCCCCGGCACCGGCGCGGGCGTCTTCGACGGCATCGACATCGACTGGGAGTGGCCGGGCGCCGAGGGCCACCCGGGCAACCACTACAGCGCGGCCGACAAGGACAACCTGACGGCGCTCCTTGCCGAGTTCCGCAAGCAGCTCGACGCCACCGGCGGCGGGCACAAGCTGCTCACCGCCTTCACCCCCGCCGACCCGGCGAAGATCGAGGCGGGCTGGGACATCAGGAAGATCTTCGAGTACCTGGACTTCGCCAACGTCCAGGGCTACGACTTCCACGGTTCCGGCAGCGACAACTCCTGGGAGCCCAAGCGCACCGGGCACCAGGCCAATCTGCACCGCGACGCGCAGGACCCGTACCCCTTCGACTTCAGCGTCGAGAAGGCGGTCCAGACGTATCTGGACGCCGGGGTCAACCCGCGCAAGCTGACCGTCGGCTTCCCGTTCTACGGCCGCGGCTGGAAGGAGGTCGCCGACGGCGGCGCCAAGGGCGAGTGGCAGACGGCGAACGGCGCGGCCCCCGGGCAGTTCCCGGAGGAGGCGGGCATCAGGGGCTACCACAACATGATGACCAGCGTCCCGAACATGACCGTGTACCACGACGAGCAGTCCGTCTCCACGTACGGCTACACCGGCAACAACGGCCAGTGGTGGAGCTTCGACGACGCCTGGTCGATCGGCAGGAAGACCGCCTGGATCAAGTCGAAGGGCCTGCTCGGCGGCATGGTCTGGGAGATGTCCGGCGACACCCCCACCGGCACGCTGATGTCCGCCCTGGACAACGGCCTGCGGTGACCCCCGGGCACCGGGCCCGGCCGCCGCTGCGGCGGCCCTGAGAGCGGCCGGGCCCGGGCACGGAGGCAGCTCCGACCGGCGGGGCCGCGGCGCACCCGGCGCCATGGCCCCGCGCGGTGGCCCCGCACCGGCCTGCCCGGCCGGGCGGGCGCCGCCCGGTCCGGCCATGGGGACCCCGCGCACCCTGCCCGCGCGCGGGCAGGGCCCCTGTACAGCCGCTACGCGCGTAGATATGCTCCCCTCGTGACCATGCGGACGACTCCACCCACAGAGACAGAAAAGGCCGCCGCGGCCCCGCCCCCCACCCCGGCCGGCCGCGCCGTGCCCGGCGCGTTCGCCGACGTCACCGCGTCGGCGTCCACGCTGCGCCGCTTCCTGCACGGGCTGCCGGGCGTGGACGCGGTCGGCCTGGAGGCGCGCGCGGCGGCGCTGGGGACGCGGTCGGTCAAGGCCTCGGCCAAGGCGTACGCCATCGACCTGGCCATCTCCATGATCGACCTGACGACCCTGGAGGGCGCCGACACCGCGGGCAAGGTCCGCGCGCTCGGCGCGAAGGCCGTCCACCCGGACCCGACGGACCGCACCACCCCGCGCACCGCCGCCGTCTGCGTCTACCCGGACATGGTGGCCACCGCGAAGGAGGCCGTCGCCGGCACGGACGTGAAGGTCGCCTCCGTCGCCACCGCCTTCCCCGCGGGCCGCGCCCCGCTGGAGGTGAAGCTCGCGGACGTCCGTGAGGCCGTGGCCGCGGGCGCCGACGAGATCGACATGGTCATCGACCGCGGCGCGTTCCTGTCCGGCGACTACCTGAAGGTGTTCGAGGAGATCGTCGCCGTCAAGGAGGCCTGCCGCCAGGCCCGCCTGAAGGTCATCTTCGAGACCGGCGAACTGTCGACGTACGACAACATCCGCCGCGCGAGCTGGCTCGGGATGATGGCGGGGGCCGACTTCATCAAGACGTCGACCGGCAAGGTCGGGGTCAACGCCACCCCGGCCAACACCCTGCTCATGCTGCAGGCCGTGCGCGACTTCCGCGCGCAGACCGGGGTCCAGGTCGGCGTGAAGCCGGCCGGCGGCATCCGCACGTCGAAGGACGCCGTGAAGTTCCTGGTCCTGGTGAACGAGACCGCGGGCGCGGACTGGCTGGACAACCACTGGTTCCGCTTCGGCGCGTCCAGCCTCCTCAACGACCTGCTGATGCAGCGTCAGAAGCTGGCCACCGGCCGCTACTCCGGTCCCGACTACGTGACGGTGGACTGATCACCATGGCATCTGTATTCGAGTACGCGCCGGCCCCCGAGTCCCGCGCGGTCGTCGACATCGCGCCCTCCTACGGCCTGTTCATCGACGGCGAGTTCACCGAGGCCGCGGACGGCAAGGTCTTCAAGTCCGTGTCCCCGTCGACCGAGGAGGTCCTCTCCGAGGTCGCCCGGGCGGGCGAGGCCGACGTCGAGCGCGCGGTGAAGGCCGCCCGCAAGGCGTTCGAGAAGTGGTCCGCGCTGCCCGGCGCGGAGCGCGCGAAGTACCTCTTCCGCATCGCCCGCATCATCCAGGAGCGCTCGCGCGAGCTCGCCGTCCTGGAGACCCTCGACAACGGCAAGCCGATCAAGGAGACCCGCGACGCGGACCTCCCGCTGGTCGCCGCGCACTTCTTCTACTACGCGGGCTGGGCCGACAAGCTCGACCACGCCGGGTTCGGCCCGGCCCCGCGGCCGCTGGGCGTCGCGGGCCAGGTCATCCCCTGGAACTTCCCGCTGCTCATGCTGGCCTGGAAGATCGCCCCGGCCCTCGCGACCGGCAACACGGTGGTCCTCAAGCCCGCCGAGACGACCCCGCTCTCCGCGCTGTTCTTCGCGGACATCTGCCGCCAGGCGGGCCTGCCCAAGGGTGTCGTCAACATCCTTCCGGGGTACGGCGACGCGGGCGCGGCCCTGGTCGCGCACCCGGACGTGAACAAGGTGGCCTTCACCGGCTCCACGGCCGTCGGCAAGGAGATCGCGCGCACGGTCGCGGGCACGGACAAGAAGCTCACCCTCGAACTGGGCGGCAAGGGCGCGAACATCGTCTTCGACGACGCCCCGGTCGACCAGGCCGTCGAGGGCATCGTCACGGGCATCTTCTTCAACCAGGGCCAGGTCTGCTGCGCCGGGTCGCGCCTGCTCGTGCAGGAGTCGATGCAGGAGGAGCTGCTCGACGCCCTCAAGCGCAGGCTCTCCACGCTGCGCCTGGGCGACCCGCTGGACAAGAACACCGACATCGGCGCGATCAACTCCGCCGAGCAGCTCGCCCGCATCACCGCCCTCGCCGACCAGGGCGAGGCGGAGGGCGCCGAGCGCTGGTCCCCGGCGTGCGAGCTGCCCACCTCCGGCTACTGGTTCGCCCCGACGCTGTTCACGGGCGTCACCCAGGCGCACACCATCGCCCGGGACGAGATCTTCGGCCCCGTTCTGTCGGTGCTGACCTTCCGCACCCCCGACGAGGCCGTCGCCAAGGCGAACAACACGCAGTACGGCCTGTCGGCGGGCGTCTGGACGGAGAAGGGCTCGCGCATCCTCGCGGTCGCGAACAAGCTCCGCGCGGGCGTCGTCTGGGCCAACACGTTCAACAAGTTCGACCCGACCTCGCCCTTCGGCGGCTACAAGGAGTCGGGCTTCGGCCGCGAGGGCGGCCGCCACGGCCTGGAGGCGTACCTCGATGTCTGAGCGCTTGACTGTCTTCAAGACCTACAAGCTGTACGTGGGCGGTAAGTTCCCGCGTTCCGAGAGCGGCCGGGTGTACGAGGTGACGGACTCCAAGGGCAACTGGCTGGCCAACGCCCCGCAGTCGTCCCGCAAGGACGCGCGGGACGCGGTGGTGGCCGCACGCAAGGCGTTCGGCGGCTGGTCGAACGCGACGGCGTACCTGCGCGGGCAGATCCTGTACCGCGTGGCGGAGATGCTGGAGGGCCGCCGCGACCAGTTCGCGCGCGAGGTCGCCGACGCCGAGGGCCTGTCGAAGTCCAAGGCCGCGGCGGTCGTGGACGCCGCGGTCGACCGCTGGGTCTGGTACGCGGGCTGGACCGACAAGATCGGCCAGGTCGTGGGCGGGGCGAACCCGGTCGCCGGGCCGTTCCTCAACCTCTCCACGCCGGAGCCGACAGGCGTCGTCGCGGTGCTCGCGCCCCAGGAGTCGTCCTTCCTGGGCCTGGTGTCCGTCGTCGCCCCGGTGATCGCCACCGGCAACACGGCGGTCGTCGTCGCCTCCGAGAAGGCCCCGCTCCCGGCCCTGTCCCTGGGCGAGGTCCTGGCCACGTCGGACGTGCCCGGCGGTGTCGTCAACATCCTCTCCGGCCGCACGGCGGAGCTCGCGGCCCCGCTGGCCGCGCACCAGGACGTGAACGCCATCGACCTCACGGGCGCCGACGCCGGCCTGGCGAAGGACCTGGAGATCGCGGCTGCGGACAACCTGAAGCGCGTGCTGCGTCCACAGGCTGTGGACGGCGACTTCACCGCGCCCCCCGGCACGGAGCGCCTCACCGCCTTCCTGGAGACGAAGACGGTCTGGCACCCCACGGGGTCGCTGGGCGCGTCGGGCTCCTCGTACTGAGCCCCGTCCCTTCCTCTCCTCTCCTCACGCCCGGACGCCGGGCGGGCCGGCCTCGGCCCGCCCGGCGTTCGCGCGTACCCGCCGCCCGCGCGTACCCGCCCGGCCTCCCGCACCCGTCCGGCCCGATAATGGCGGCGTGATCGACAAGCGTCTGCGCGTGGTCCTGGCCGAGGACTCCGTCGTCCTCCGTGACGGCATGGTCGAGCTGCTCGGCGCCCGCGGGTGCGAGGTGGTGGCGGCCACGGGTACGGCGCCCGAGCTGCTCGCCGCGGTGGCCGCGCACCGGCCCGACGTGGCCGTGGTGGACATCCGCATGCCGCCCACGCACACCGACGAGGGCATCCGCGCCGCCGTCGACATCCGCGCGCGCACGCCCGAGGTCGGCATCCTGGTCTTCTCCCAGCACGTCGAGACCGTCTGGGCCTCCCGGCTGCTCGCGGACGGTACGGCGGGCGTCGGGTACCTGCTCAAGGAGCGCGTCGCCCGCACCTCCGAGTTCGTGGACGCGCTGCACCGGGTCGCCGACGGCGGTACGGCGCTCGACCCCGCGGTGGTCACCCAGCTCCTGCGCGGCGGGCGGCGCCCCAAGGTCGACGCCCTGACGCCGCGCGAGTACGAGGTCCTCGAGCTGATGGCGCAGGGCCACTCCAACCGCTCCATCGCCACGCTGTTCGCGGTGTCGGAGCGGGCGGTGGAGAAGCACGTGGCCGCCGTCTTCGCCAAGTTCGGCCTGCGGGCGACGGACACCGACAACCGGCGGGTGAAGGCCGTCCTCACGTATCTGGCGGAGAGCGGGAGCTGACGATTCCGGGTCACGGCCCAGGGCGGAGCGCCCCGGGCGGGGGCGTCACAGGCGCGCCGGGAGTTCGGCGGTGATCACGGTGGGGCCGCCGGGCGGGCTGTCGACCCGCAGGACGCCGTCCACCGCCGCGAGCCGCCCGGCGAGGCCGGTCAGCCCGGTCCCGGTGCCGGGCGCCGCGCCGCCGCGGCCGTCGTCGCGCACGGTCAGGGTGACCCGGCCGCCGGCCGCGGTCGCGGCGAGTCCGGCCGAGCGGGCACCGCTGTGCCGGGCCATGTTGGTGAGCAGCTCGGCGGCGCAGTAGTAGACGGCGCGCTCGACCGCCGGGTCCGGGCGTTCCCGCAGGTCCAGGTCGACGGTGACCGGCACCGGCGCGGTGGCGGCGAGCCCCGGCAGCGCCTCGCCGAGCCCGCCGTCCAGCGCCACGGGGTGGATGCCCCGGGTGAGCAGCCGCAGCTCGGCGATGGTGGCGTCGGTCTGACCGCGGGCGCGGTCCACCAGGTCGCGCAGCCGCCCGAGGTCCGGCCCGGCGGCGGGGCCGAGCGCGTCGTCGGCCAGCGAGAGGGTGATGGCCAGGGCGACGAGCCGGGCCTGGGTGCCGTCGTGCAGGTCGCGCTCCAGACGGCGGAGCCGGTCGGTGTTCTCCGTGAGCAGGGCGGCGCGGGCAGCCTCCAGCTCCGTGACGCGCCGCTGGGCGCGGGCGGGGCCGAGCAGCAGCCGGGCGAGCCACCGGTTCGCCCGGCTCAGCGCCCGGACCGCGCCGGGCACCGCGGCCAGGAGGACCAGGCCGAGCGGGACCGAGACGGCGGTGGGCCACAGGGCCGGCCGCTGGTCCGGTTGCAGCAGGCGCACCCAGAGCGGGAAGCCGATCAGCCAGCCGCAGCCCAGCGGCACCACGACGGCGGCGGCGAAGCCGAGCACGCCGAGCGGCAGCCGCAGCACCAGGTAGAGCAGGGCCCGCCAGGCGGCCGGGTCGGTCAGGGCGACGCGGCACCGGGCGACCGGGCCCTTCGCGCGGGGCGGCGCGGCCGGGGCCTCGACGCGCTCGCCGAGCAGCCGCGCGACCAGCCGCCGGTGCAGCGCCCCGAGCGCTCGCGCGCCGGTCAGCGCCACGGCCACGAACGGCAGGCCGAGCACGGTGAGCGAGAGCAGTGCCCCCGCGTAGAGGACGGCGAGCGCGTAGCCGCCGCCGACCACGGCGAGCGGCAGCCCGGCCAGGGCGAAGGCCCAGTCACCGCCGCGCACGCGCAGGACGCCCTTTATGCCCTTTACACCCTTGATGCGCCTTGTGCTGTTGCGCCTTGTGCTGCTGCGCCTTGCGTCCCGTACGTCATGACCGTCCCGGTCCCCCCGGACGCCGGGGCCCCGCCGCTCAGCCACGTACGGCTCCGGGCCCCGTGGCGCGCTCCCCGGCGGTCGGCGGCCTCACGACGGACCCCTGGCGGGCGAGGCGCTCGACACCGCCCGTGTCCCGGGGTGCGGGGCGCCCGGCCGCAGGGCGCCCCGAGGCGGGCGCAACGCGCCTGGCCGCAGGGCGCCCGGACACATCAGGGCACAGCCCGCCCTGGCACAGGGCACCCGGGCGCAAGGCACCCGGCCGCAAGGCACCCAACCGCGGCACAACCCGCCGTGAGGCGCCCGTGCGCGGGCCCGGTCCGCCGCCCCGTTCACTCACGGCCGTCCCCCGCCGCCTCCACCGCCGCGCCGCGCGTCGCGCGCGCCCCCGTGGCCAGGATGCCGGGGACGGTCAGCGCCGCCGCGCCCGCGACGGTCACGGCGCAGGCGGTCGCCGGGACGGACGGCAGCGGCGAGCCGGTCACCGCGAGGCTGAACGCCGCCGACGCGGCGCCCGCGACCACCGCGCCGAGCAGGACGCCCACCGCCGTGGTCAGCACCGCCTCCACGGTCAGCACCCGCATGAGCTGGGCCCGGGTCGCGCCGACCAGCCGCAGCAGCGCGAACTCGCGGCGCCGCTCGGCGGTCACGGCGACCAGGGTGTTCACGGTGGAGACGGCGGCGAAGCAGACCAGCAGCGCCAGCTCGGCCTGGCGCAGCCAGACGTCCGTGTCGGAGGTGACGGCGGTCGCGGCCGCGCCCGAGACGTCCTCGGCGGTACTCGTCATGATCATCATGGTGCCGGAGAGCCCGACGAGCAGCGCGACCGGCACCACGGCGGAGGACAGCCGCCGCGCGTACCCGCGCAGGTTGGCGTCGGCCAGCCACCCCGCGCCGGGGGCCACCGCCCGCAGCGGAGCGCCCAGGGCGGCGGCCAGGACGCGCGCCGCGAGCGGCCCGACCAGGGCGACGCCCGTGAGCAGGACCAGCGAGGCCAGCAGCGCCGCCTGCCCCGCCTTGTCCACCTCGCCCGCCGGGCGGGTCGCGGCCAGGCGCAGCAGCAGCCCGCCGCCGGCCAGCGCGCCGACGCCGGCCAGCAGGCGGGGCACGCCCGTCCGCCCGTGCTCGGTGGAGCTCGCGGTGAGGGCGGCCGCGGGCGCGATGCGGGAGATCCGCCGGGCCGCGACGGCCGTGGCCACCAGGCCGACGGCGAGCGTGACGGCCAGCGCGACCAGCATGGGCAGCGGCGTCCCCGGCACCCGGACGTCCGGCGCCGCCATCCCGCGCCGCTGCAGCGCGGCGAGGAAGCGGCGGGCCGCCACCGCGCCGACGGCCCACGCGGGCACGGCGACCAGCAGCGTGGTCGCGACGACCTGGCCGCGCACCAGCCGCCGCGTCTGCCGGGGCGTGGCGGCGACGGTGCGCAGCAGGGCCAGTTCGCGGTGCTGCTGGCGCAGCGTGAAGCCCAGCGCGTTGACCACGACGAAGAACGCGACCAGGACGGCGATCTCGCCGAAGGCACCGGCGATCACCATCAGCCCGGGCCCCGCGACCGCCTCCCGGGCGGCGGGGGCCGTGGCGTCGGCGGCCACCAGCGAGCCGAACAGGGTCACGGTGGCGACGGCGAGGAAGAGCGCGACCGCCAGGCCGACGAAGGCGGCCGGACGACGGCGCATCTGCCCGAGGCCGATCGGGGCCATCGCGCTCACCCGCCCAGCCGGCTCAGGCGGGCGCCGACCTCGGCCGCGGTGGGCCGGTCGAGCGCGTCCACCAGCAGGCCGTCGGCGAGCAGCAGCACCCGGTCCGCGTACCCGGCGGCGACCGGGTCGTGGGTCACCATCACGCAGGTCCGCCCCTCCTCGTCCACCCCGGCGCGCAGCAGGGCGAGGATCTCGTGGCCGGTGGCCCGGTCCAGCGCGCCCGTGGGCTCGTCGGCGAAGAGCACCTGGGGGCGCGCCACCAGCGCCCGGGCGATCGCCACCCGCTGCTGCTGCCCGCCGGACAACTGCCCGGGCCGGTGCCGCTCCCGCCCGGCGAGGCCCACCCGGGCGAGCGCGTCCCGGACCCGGCCCCGGTCGGGCCGCTCGCCCGCCAGCCGGCCGGGGAGTTCGACGTTCTGCGCGGCCGTCATCGCCGGCATCAGGTTGAACGCCTGGAAGACGAACCCGACCCGGCTGCGCCGCAGTTCCGCGAGGCGCCGCTCGGGCAGCCGGGACACCTCGGTGCCGCCCCACCAGACGGAGCCCCGGGTGGGTCGGTCCATCCCGGCGAGGCAGTGCAGCAAGGTGGTCTTGCCCGAGCCCGAGGGGCCCATCACCGCCGTGAACGTCCCGGGGGCGAGGCGCACGGACACCCCCCGCAGCGCCCGTACGGCGGCGGTCCCGCGCCCGTACTCCCGGTGCAGGTCCTCCGCCCGGGCGGCGTCCGCCGCCCCGTCCCCCGCTCTTTCCTTCGCCCTGTACGTCGCTCTGTCCGTCGCCGTCTCAGCCATGCCCCCAGCCTCGCCGCCGCGGGCGCGGCGGTCGATCATGCCCGCCCCCGGAACGGTGGTTCGGGAAACCGCACCCCCGCGGAGCCCGGCCCTCCGGTACGTGGCCGCCGTCGTCTCCCGGGCGTGCGCCGCACGGCACCCGCCCCGCCCGGCGCTCCCCCGCCGCCGGGAGGGGATAATGCCTCGCGGGCGTGCGCGACCCCGCGAGGTCGAGTCACGGCACACAGGTCCGGCTGTCCGGCACAACCGCAGGTGAGAAGGTTCAGAGCTTTGGGTCCCCATCCTCCGACACCCACGCGCGTCGTCCTGCTCACCGGGCCCTCCGGTTCGGGCAAGTCGTCGTTCGCGGCCCGCAGCGGGCTGCCCGTCCTGTGTCTCGACGACTTCTACAAGGAGGGCACCGACCCGACGCTGCCGCTCGTCGAGGGCAGTACGGACATCGACTGGGACTCGCCGCGGTCCTGGGACGCGGACGTGGCGGTCGCCGCGATCAGCGAGCTGTGCCGCACGGGGCGTACGCGCGTACCGGTGTACGACATCGCCACGAGCGCGCGGGTCGGTGAGGAGACGCTCGACATCGAGCGCACGCCGCTGTTCATCGCCGAGGGCATCTTCGCGGCGGACATCGTGGAGCGCTGCCGGGAGCTCGGCGTGCTCGCGGACGCGCTCTGCCTGCGCGGGCGCCCGTCCACCACGTTCCGCCGCCGGCTCCTTCGCGACCTGCGCGAGGGCCGCAAGTCCGTGCCGTTCCTGCTGCGCCGCGGCTGGCGCCTGATGCGCGCCGAACGCGCCATCGTGGCCCGCCAGACCGCCCTGGGCGCCCACCCGTGCGGCGCGGAGGAGGCCCTCGGCCGCCTCACGGACGCGGCGGCGGGCCGCCGCGCGCGGGCCCACGCGAGCGCCGCGTAGCACCGCCCGGTCCGCGGGCACCGTACGCCGCGCGGAACAGGCCCCGTACAGCGGCACGGCAGCATGAAGAGCGGGACCGGAAAGACCCCCCGGCCTTCCGGTCCCGCGGTTTTCCCCCGTGGTCCCCCGTGTTCCCCCCTCTTTTTCCTGCTTCCGCCGCTTCCCCCCTAGGAGCGGCGGCCCCCGTTCCCCCTGTCCTCAGGCGACCAACTCGCCGAAGGACTCCTCCTGGTCACGGCCGAAGCTGAGGACCTCGTCCTCGCGCAGCCGGCGGAGGGACCGCCAGATGCTGGACTTCACCGTGCCGACACTGATGTCGAGGATGTCCGCGATCTCCGGGTCCGTGCGGCCCTCGTAGTAGCGCAGGACCAGCATGGTGCGCTGGAGTTCGGGCAGCCGGGCGAGCGCCTGCCACAGGACGGCGCGCAGCTCGGTGCCGCGCATCGCGTCCGTGTCGCCGACGGTCTCCGGCAGTTCCTCGGTCGGGTACTCGTTGAGCTTGCGGCGGCGCCACGCGCTGATGTGCAGGTTCGTCATGGTGCGCCGCAGGTAGCCGCCGACGGCGGCCTTGTCGCTGATCCTGTCCCAGGCGCGGTACGTCGAGAACAAGGCGCTCTGCAGCAGGTCCTCGGCCTCGAAGCGGTCGCCGGTCAGGTGGTAGGCGGTGGCGTACAGGGAGGCGCGGCGCTCCTGGACGTAGGCGGTGAACGCCGTTTCGGCGTCCTCGGCCTCCGACCGGGAGGTCCGTTCCCCCGACTCCTCCCTGTACGCGGCGGCTCCCCCGCGAGCTCCCCCGTCACCGCCGCCCTTGAGCGCGTCAACCACCGTCATGTAACCGGTGTGCTGACGCCCGGTGCCGCGAGCGCACCCCCGCCCGCTCACGGCACCGGACTTCTCGTGCTTCTCAGAACTCCGGTGGACGTCGTGCAGACGCGTGACAACTGCGCTTGAGCTGGTGCTGTGCAGCGTGTTCATCTCGCGCCCCCCGTCGTGGAGTCTGGGATTTCCGTGTGACCAAAACTCTGCCGGAGCCACTTCATGGCGGTGTCCGCCGACTGTCACAGGCCTGTCACAGGGGTTCTTGCCCCACCGTCCAAGATCGACGACACCGTTCGCTCGTGTGGGTGCCGTGTGAGACGCCGGCCAACAGTCGAACTGCGCCCGCGCCATGGGACAGAATGACGTTCGTGCCTTCCCTGTTGCTGATCGAGGACGACGACGCCATCCGGACGGCCCTGGAGCTCTCACTGACGCGCCAGGGTCACCGGGTGGCCACTGCTGCCACCGGCGAGGACGGGCTGAAGCTCCTGAGCGAGCAGCGGCCGGACCTGATCGTGCTGGATGTGATGCTGCCCGGCATCGACGGCTTCGAGGTGTGCCGCCGCATCCGGCGCACCGACCAGTTGCCGATCATCCTGCTGACCGCGCGCAGCGACGACATCGACGTGGTCGTGGGCCTCGAGTCGGGAGCCGACGACTACGTGGTCAAGCCCGTGCAGGGGCGGGTGCTCGACGCCCGGATCCGGGCGGTCCTGCGCCGCGGCGAGCGCGAGGCGAACGACGCGGCGACGTTCGGCTCCCTGGTGATCGACCGCGCGGCGATGACGGTGACGAAGAACGGCGAGGACCTGCAGCTCACGCCGACCGAGCTGCGGCTCCTGCTGGAGCTGAGCCGGCGGCCCGGGCAGGCCCTGTCGCGCCAGCAGCTCCTGCGCCTGGTGTGGGAGCACGACTACCTGGGCGACTCGCGGCTCGTGGACGCGTGCGTGCAGCGCCTGCGCGCCAAGGTCGAGGACGTGCCGTCCTCGCCGACGCTGATCCGTACCGTGCGCGGCGTGGGCTACCGGCTGGACGCGCCTCAGTGACAGCACCGCACGACCAGTCCCGCGGCCTGTCCGCGGTCCGCAAGGCACTCTGGTCCGGCCTGCGCTTCACGAGCCTGCGGCTGCGCCTCGTCGTCGTCTTCGCCCTGGTGGCGCTGACCGCGGCGGTGTCCGCGTCCGGCATCGCGTACTGGCTCAACCGCGAGGCCGTGCTGACGCGCGCGCAGGACGCCGCGCTGAAGGACTTCCGGCAGCAGATGCAGACCCGCGCGGGCGCGCTGCCGCCGAACCCCACGCAGGACGCGCTGCAGGCCGCCGCCGGCCAGATGGCCAAGAGCAGCCAGCGCTACAGCGTGCTCCTGGTCGGGGAGGACCCCCGCGGCCGGCGGATCCACGGCTACTCCGACCTGGACGGGTTCACCCTCGCCAAGGTGCCGCGGGCGCTGCGCGAGGCCGTGCGCAAGGAGCAGCCGCTCACCGACGGCAACAAGAGCCCGTACCACCTGTACTGGCAGCGGACCGTCGAGCACGGCACGCCCTACCTCGTCGGCGGCACGCGGATCGTCGGGGGCGGTCCGACGGGGTACATGCTCAAGTCCCTGGAGCCGGAGGCGAAGGACCTCAGCTCGCTGGGCTGGTCGCTCGCCATCGCCACGGCGCTCGCGCTGGTCGGCTCCGCGCTGCTCGCGCAGGCGGCCGCGACGACGGTCCTGAAGCCGGTGCACCGCCTGGGGGTGGCCGCGCGCCGCCTCGGCGAGGGCAAGCTGGACACCCGGCTCCGGGTGTCGGGGACCGACGAGCTGGCCGATCTGTCCCGTACGTTCAACCGCACGGCGGAGAACCTGGAGAAGAAGGTCGCGGACATGAGCGCCCGGGACGAGGCGAGCCGGCGCTTCGTGGCGGACATGTCGCACGAGCTGCGTACGCCGCTGACCGCGATCACGGCGGTGACGGAGGTCCTGGAGGAGGAGCTGGACGCCGAGACCGGCAGTGTCGACCCGATGATCGAGCCCGCGGTCCGGCTCGTGGTGAGCGAGACGCGGCGCCTCAACGACCTGGTGGAGAACCTGATGGAGGTCACCCGCTTCGACGCGGGCACCGCCAAGCTCGTCCTCGACGACGTCGACATCGCCGACCAGATCACCGCCTGCATCGACGCCCGCGCCTGGCTGGACGCCGTCGACCTGGACGCCGAGCGCGGCATCATGGCCCGGCTCGACCCGCGCCGCCTGGACGTGATCCTGGCCAACCTCATCGGCAACGCGCTCAAGCACGGCGGCTCCCCGGTGAAGGTGTCGGTGCGCCTGGACGGCGACAGCCTCGTCATCTCCGTGAAGGACGGCGGCCCGGGCATCCCCGAGGACGTCCTGCCGCACGTCTTCGACCGCTTCTACAAGGCGAGCGCGTCCCGGCCGCGGTCGGAGGGCAGCGGGCTCGGCCTGTCCATCGCGCTGGAGAACGCGCACATCCACGGCGGCGAGATCACGGCCGCGAACGCGCCCGCGGGCGGCGCGGTGTTCACGCTGCGGCTGCCGCGCGACGCCTCGCCGCTGACGGCCGAGCCGGAGTCCGGCGCGGGCGCCGGCGGGGCGGCCGGGGCCGGCGGGGCCGGGGCCGGGGAACGTTCCGAGGAAGGCAAGGAAGAGACATGACCAGGCGACGCCTGCGGGGCGTCCTTGCCGCCGCCGCGCTCACCACCGTGCTGGCCGGGTGCGGCATCCGCTCCACCGAGGTGCCCACCGACTTCGGCGCCGCGCCCTCGCGGGTGCCGTGCGGGGCGTCGGCGTCCGGCATCTCGGCGCGCGACCAGGCGACGGGCGTGCCCGTGCAGATCTTCCTGGTGTGCTCGGGCCGGCTCGTCCCCGCGGACCGGACCGTCCGCGTCCCCGCGCAGCAGGGCGGCACGGACCGGGTGCGCGTCGCGCGGGCGCTCCTCACCGAGCTGTCCGCCGCGCCCGCCGCGGACGAGAAGCAGGCCGGGTACACCACGGAGGTGCGCCGGGGCCTCACCGTCACGGGCCCCCGGTCCGGCGACCCGGGCGAGGCGCTGCGGCTCAGCAGGCGCCCCCAGGAGCTGCCGACGGCCGCGCTCTCCCAGCTCGTGTGCACGTACGCGGAGAGTGCCGCGTCGGACGGCGGGGCGGTGCTGCTCGGCGGCCCCGCCGGGACGGACCTCCGCCGCTACGAGTGCACCCCCGAGGTCCGGGACCGGCCCGGCCGGGTGGCGCCGCCCTCCCGGCCCGCGGAGTCCTGAAGGGCCAGGGGCCGGGGGCCGTTGCGGCCCGCGCGGAACCGATCCCGCCGCCCGGCGCGTCTTGGGGGGCGTGCGTCAAGGCTCGGGCGGGCGCGGTGCCGCCATTCGCTTGCGCGCGGCGGGAGGGGTCCTCCTCGCCGCGCATCTCCTGGTCGTCGCGTGGATCACGCTGCGGCCGCTGGACGTGCCCTGGGTGAGCGCCGCGAATCTGGAGCCGCTGGCCGGCATCAAGGCCGACCTGGCGCGCGGGCCCGAGCAGGCGGCGCGGCAGATCGGCGGGGCGCTGCTGCTGCTCGCGCCGCTCGGGGCGCTGCTGCCGCTGGTGGGGGGCCGCCTCGACGTGTCGCCGCTGGCCTCCCTGGCCCGTACGGTCACGGCGGGCGCGCTGCTCTCGCTGGGCATCGAGCTGCTCCAGACCGGGGTGCCGGGGCAGGTCGTGGACATCGACTCGCTGTTCCTGAACACCAGCGGCGTCGCGCTCGTCCACGTCTGCGTGGTGCCCGCCGCGCGGGCCCGGCTGCGCCGCCGCCGCGGGGCGCGCCGCCGGGGTGTGCGCCCCCGGGCGCACCGCCCGCGGGAGGAGGCCGCTCAGGGGTCGACCCCGACGATTCCCAGGGTCGGGATCGCCCCGTAGCCCGATGCCCGGTGGCTCCGGGGCTCCTACCGTGGAGTCATCGGGGTATACGGAAGCCGTTGCCTCTCGTACGCGATCCGACGTCGGCCCCTGAAGGAGTCACCATGTCCGCCCTTGTCCGCCCCACCGACGGCCGCATGATCGGCGGTGTCTGCGCCGCCCTCGCCCGCCGCTTCGGCATGTCGGCGAGGACCATGCGCGTGATCTTCGTGCTGTCGTGCCTGCTGCCCGGCCCCCAGTTCCTGCTGTACGTCGCGCTGTGGATCCTGCTGCCGACCGAGGGCAAGGCCAAGACGGCCTGGTGACCGCGGCGCCCGTGGCGCGGCCCGGCCCCCGCGCACGACGACGGGGCGCACCCTTCGAGGGTGCGCCCCGTCAGTCGTGTGCGGCGCGGTGCGCGCCGGGTGCCGCGCGGGTCAGAGCGGCAGGCCGAGGCCCTGCGTCGGCAGGCTCTGGGTGGGCAGGCCGCCGAGGAGCTGGGCGACCGGGTCGGCCGACTGCTGTTCGCCGGACTCCCGCCCGGCCGCCTTCCGGCCGTCCTCGCCCTCGTCGTCGCCCGGGGCGGTGGCGGTCTTCGTGGCGCCTTCCACCGACTCGGTCGGCAGCGCCGGGACGAGGCGGTCGACGGCGGGGCCGGGTGCGGACACGCCGCTGGTGAGGGCGTCCTGGCCCGCGGTGAGGGACTCGGGCGCCCCCGCCGGCAGGGTGCCGGCGGTCTGGTCCAGGGGCAGCGTCGTGGTGACGGTCTCCAGGGCGGTCGCGGGGTCCGGAACGGCGGCCGGGGCCGCGTGCGCGGCACCCGCGCCGAGGGCGGCGAAGGCGGCACCGAGCGCGGCGACACCGAGGGTCTTGGCGGCAGACTGCTTCATGGCAATGCGTCCTTGGTCCGGGGGCGTTGAGCGGTGCCCGACGTTAAACACCCCCCGGCGAGGCCCGCAAACAGCCGAAAGCGGCCGGGAGGTGGTAGTCCCGGCCGCCCCGTTGACGTACAAAATCCGCTTAGCTGTCGATGGAACCGCTGGTGGAGGCGGTCTGGCGGAACAGCCATTCGGACTTGAGCTCGGCGTATCCGGGCTTGATGACGTCATTGATCATCGCGAGGCGTTCGTCGAAAGGAATGAACGCCGACTTCATGGCATTGACGGTGAACCACTGCATGTCGTCGAGCGTGTAGCCGAAGGTCTCCACGAGGTGCTCGAACTCGCGGCTCATGCTGGTGCCGGACATCAGGCGGTTGTCCGTGTTCACGGTGGCCCGGAAGTGCAGCCGGCGGAGCAGCCCGATCGGGTGCTCGGCGTACGAACGCGCGGCGCCGGTCTGGAGGTTGGAGCTCGGGCACAGCTCCAGCGGGATGCGCTTGTCGCGGACGTAGGAGGCGAGGCGGCCGAGCTGGACCGTGCCGTCCTCGGCGACCTTGATGTCGTCGATGATGCGCACGCCGTGGCCGAGGCGGTCGGCGCCGCACCACTGGAGGGCCTGCCAGATGGAGGGCAGCCCGAAGGCCTCGCCGGCGTGGATGGTGAAGTGGTTGTTCTCGCGCTTGAGGTACTCGAAGGCGTCGAGGTGGCGGGTGGGAGGGAAGCCCGCCTCGGCGCCCGCGATGTCGAACCCGGCGACGCCCGAGTCGCGGTAGCGGTTGGCGAGTTCGGCGATCTCCAGGGCGCGGGCCGCGTGCCGCATGGCGGTGAGCAGGGCGCCGACGCGGATGCGGTGGCCGTTGGCCTTGGCGCGCCGCTCGCCCTCGCGGAAGCCCTCGTTGACGGCCTCGACGACCTCTTCGAGGGTCAGGCCGGCCTCCAGGTGCTGCTCGGGGGCGTAGCGCACCTCGGCGTAGACGACGCCGTCCTCGGCGAGGTCCTCGGCGCACTCGGCGGCGACGCGCCTGAGGGCGTCCTTGGTCTGCATGACGGCGCAGGTGTGCGCGAACGTCTCCAGGTACCGCTCGAGGGAGCCGGAGTCCGCGGCCTCGCGGAACCAGACGCCGAGCTTGTCCGGGTCGGTCTCGGGCAGGCCCGCGTAACCGCAGTCGCGGGCCAGGTCGACGACGGTGCCGGGGCGCAGGCCGCCGTCGAGGTGGTCGTGGAGCAGGACCTTGGGGGCGCGGCGGATCTGCTCGGAGTCCGGGGTGCCCGGGGCGGTGCCACGGCCCGTGTGACCGCTTCCTTCGGTGATCTTGTTGATCTGGCTCGTCATTTTCGCACTCTAACGCCTACGCGCGTAGAACTCACTGGTCGATACGGAACGGTGACCGGGCGGACGGGTGGCATACGGCGTGTCTTCTGCCACTGTTCTGCCATGGCTCAGCAAGCGACCTCCCGTCCCGCTCGCACGGCCGGTCTCGGTCGCCCGATCGGCACGCGCCCCGCGACGGTGAGCGCGGCGGTGCTGCTCCTGCCGGGCGGCCACGCCACCTCCACCCGCAGGCCGTCCTTCCTCGCCGCGGCGGCGGTGCGGTCCCTGGGGCGGCGGCTCGCCCGCGCCGGGCGCCCGGACGGCCTCGCCGCGCACGCGGTGCGCTACCGGGTGAGCGGCTGGAACGGCACCGAGGCCGAGCTCGCGCGGGACGCGGAGTGGGCGGCCGACGAGGTGGTGCGCCGCTACGGCGACGTGCCGGTGTGCCTGGCCGGGGTCGGCATGGGCGGCCGCGCGGCGCTGCGCGCGGCCGGGCACTCGGCCGTCGAGTCCGTGCTCGCGCTCGCCCCGTGGCTGCCCGAGGAGGACGTGGCGGCGCCGCCCGAGCCGGTGAAGCAGCTCGCCGGCCGGCAGGTGCTCATCGTGCACGGCACGAACGACGAGCGGACCGACCCCGAGCTGTCGTTCCGGCTCGCGGAGCGGGCGAAGAAGGCGAACCCGGACGTGTGCCGGTTCGAGGTCCACTCGGACGGGCACCGGCTGAGCCAGCACCACGACGAGGTGCTGGCGCTGGCCGTGGACTTCGTGCGGGGGTCTTTGTACGGGTATCCCTACGCCCGGCCCCTGGAGGACGCGCTGGCGGCTCCGCCGCCCATCGGGCTGCGTATGCCGCTTGCCTCCGGCTTCGGGAGGGCTCTGCGGGGTTGATCGTTCGCTGCTGACTGCGGGTGCGTTTGTGGCTGGTCGCGCAGTTCCCCGCGCCCCTTCGGGCGCTTCCGTGCGGGGCGCGGGGAACTGCGGTGCACCGTTTACGGCAGGCGGACCGACTGGGCGTGGCGGAAGATGTTCTTCGGGTCCCAGGTCGCCTTGGCCTTCTGCAGCCGGGCGTAGTTGTCCTTGTAGTAGAGGCTGTTCCACGCCGTCGACGAGGTGTTCCAGGCGGCGTCGCCGAGGTCCTTGTCGGGGTAGTTGACGTAGCAGCCGTCGTTGATCTCGTTCGGCACCGGGACGCCGCCGGTCTCCGCGTACACGTCCTTGTAGAACTCGCGGATCCAGGCGAGGTGCTTGGCCTCGTCGGCCGGGTTGGTCCAGTAGGTCTGGTACTGGAGCTTGAGCACCGAGTCGCGCTGCGGCACGGCGGTGTCGCCGGGCTTGACGCTGTTGATGCGGCAGCCGTACGAGTCGACCTGGAGCAGGGCGTCGCCGTTGCTGTAGTCGGTGCGCGTCAGGTGCTTGTACATCGCCTTGATCTGGTGGGCGGAGAAGCCCTTGCGCGCGTACGCCGACTTGTACTTGCCGTACAGCGTGGGGTTGCCGCCGCTGAGGTAGTCGGTGGCGATGTACCAGGGCAGCGTGCGCGGCTTGGCGAACTGCGGCATGGCCGCGTGCTCGCCCGCCCGCTGGGTCATCGCCCGGCGGGTGACGCCCACGCCCGCGGAGACCGCGGCCAGGTAGTCGTCGAGGAGTGCCTGGGCGTTCGGGACCGTGGCGTCCATCTGCGTGAGCAGCACGATCTCGGAGTTGGCACTGGCCTTCTGGTTCAGCTTCAGCAGGCCGAACAGCGAGTTGTACTTGGAGTCCGGCGCGCTGTTCTGCTCGTGCCAGGTGCCCCAGTTCTGCAGCAGCCGGGTGAAGGACGCCTCGGTCATGTCCTTCCAGGGGAAGGCCGTGGCGTGCACGAAGACCTCGGACGGGGGCTTCGGCAGGAGCTTGGTGGGGTCGGTGCCGGTGGCGCCGGGCGAGCGCAGCCAGTACCGGGTGATGAGGCCGAAGTTGCCGCCGCCACCGCCGGTGTGGGCCCACCACAGGTCCCTGAGGCGCTCGTCACCGGAGTCGCGGGTGGCGACGACCGCCTTGGCGGTGCCGTTCCGGTCCACCGTGACGACCTCGACGCCGTAGAGGTGGTCGACGGTCAGGCCGTGCAGGCGGGAGAGCAGGCCGTAGCCGCCGCCGGATATGTGGCCGCCCGCGCCGACGGAGGCACAGGAGCCCGCCGGGAGCGTGACGCCGTACAGCTTGTAGAGCGTCTCGTAGATCTGCAGGTTGGAGGCGCCGCCCTCGACGGCGAAGGCGTTGCGGCCCTCGTCGTAGTAGACCCGCGTCATGCCGGACATGTCGATGACGACCTGGACGTCCTTGTTGAAGACGAAGTCCTCGTAGCAGTGGCCGCCGCTGCGCACCGTGAGCCGCTTGCCCGCGGCGACCGCGTCCTGCACGGCCCGCACCGCCTGGGCGGTGGTGGTGACCAGGCGCACGTAGTCGGGGTCGGCGACCCAGCGCTGGTTGATGCCGCGGACCAGGTCGGGGAAGCGCGGGTCGCTGGGCTGGACCGTGATGTAGTCCGGCGTCGTGGCGGTCTCGGCCGCCACCGCGGCCGCCGAGGCCCCGGCCGACCGGGGCGCGGCCTGGGCGCTCGCGGGCAGGGCGGTGGTGACGGCCGCGCCGCCGGCGACGGCGGCGGCGCCGGTGAGGAGGGATCTGCGGCCCAGAGGTCTGTCCTGCTTTGCCATGTGTGCCTCACTTGTCTCGCGCATGGCGATGTCGGCCCAACGGGCATGACGCCAAGGGAAGTTGAAGACGCATCGAACGATGATCGATCAAGAGACTAGACCAATGGGACGGGCGTGGCGCAACACCTTGACCGTTAAAAGTGTCCGAACTGCCAGCCCGGACCCGTTTGATTGCAGCATGTGCAACTCGTCCTACTGACCGGTCCCGCCCAAACCACGGCGTACCGGGCAACTTGACGTCACGTCAGGTACGGCGCCGGGGGCGCGGTCGCCCTCACCGCGGCAGCAACTGGCCCCGCCTGCCGAGCAGGAACCGCTTGAAGGCCGCCACCGGAGCCGTGTCCGGGTGGCCGTCCAGCCAGGCGACGCCGATCTCGCGGACCGCCCGCTGCCCGGTGACCGTCAGCTCGACGACCCCCGGCCGGGCCACGGCGGGCGGCGGCAGCAGCGCCACGCCGAGGCCCGCGGCCACCAGGCCCCGCAGGGTCTCCGCCTCCTCCCCCTCGAAGGCGACCCGCGGCTTGAACCCGGCCTCGGCGCAGAGCGCGTCCGTGATCCGGCGCAGCCCGTACCCCGGCTCCAGGGTCACGAAGGCCTCGTCGGCGGCCTCCGTCAGGCGCACCCGCTTGCGCCCGGCGAGCCGGTGGTCGTCCGGCACGACGAGCCGCAGGCGCTGCTCGTCCAGGCGGCGGGCGACCAGGTCGGGCGCGTCCGGCACCGGCGAGGTCAGGCACAGGTCCAGCTCGCCCGCGCGCAGCCGCTCCAGCATCGCCTCGCCGTAGTTCTGCACCAGGCTGAAGCGCACCCGCGGGTGGTCGGCGCGGAAGGCGCGGATCAGCCCGGGCACGGTCTCGGAGCCCATGGTGTGCAGGAACCCGAACGCCACCTTGCCCGAGGCGGGGTCGGCGTCGGCGCGGACGGACTCGGCGGCCCTGCCGACCTCCGCGAGCGCGCGCTCCACGGAGGCGAGGAAGGTGCGGCCCGCCGGGGTGAGCGACACCGTGCGCCCGTGCCGCGCGAAGAGGTCGACGCCCAGGTCCCGTTCGAGCCGCACCAGCGCCCGGGACAGCGTGGACTGCGGCACCTGGAGCTCCTGGGCGGCGCGCGTGACGTGCTCGGTGCGGGCGACCCCGGCGAAGTACGCGAGCCGCGGGGCGAGCAGGCGCACGATGTGATCTGTGTCCTCTGTGTCACTGTTCTGCGACAGCCGCCCCGCTGACCTCCGCTGATGCTCCATGGGATGGATTATGGCCGGTTCATGCATTGGACGCATGAGCCGGGGCCGTCCTACGTTCGGGACATGCCTCCTGCCAGTAGCGGGGCGACCGCCACCCACGCGGCCGCCCTTCCCCCAGCGTCCCCCGAACCGTCCGCTCCCCGTTCGACCCACGACAGCCGCATGGCACCCGGAGGCCCCGGCTACCGCCGCATGAGCTTCGCGCTCTTCCTTGCGGGCGTCGCCACCTTCGCCCTGCTCTACTCCACGCAGGCCCTGCTCCCCCTGCTCTCCGCCGACCTGGGCGCGAGCGCGTCCACGGCGAGCTGGACCGTGTCCGCCGCGACCGGCGCCCTCGCGCTGTGCGTGCTGCCGCTGAGCGCCCTGTCGGAGCGGTACGGCCGCCGGACCCTGATGACCGCCTCGCTGGCCGTCGCCGTCGTGGTCGGCCTGCTCGTGCCGCTGGCCCCTTCGGTGGGCGCGCTGATCGCGCTGCGCGCCGTGCAGGGCGCCGCGCTCGCCGGACTGCCCGCCTCCGCCATGGCGTACCTCGCCGAGGAGGTGCGGCCCAAGGCGCTGGTCGCCGCGATCGGCATGTTCGTGGCGGGCAACTCCATCGGCGGCATGAGCGGCCGCATCGTCACCGGCTGGGTGGCGCAGGCCTGGGGCTGGCGCTGGGCGCTCGGCGTGGTCGGCGCCGTCGCGGTGCTGTGCGCGCTGGCCTTCCGCGCGCTGCTGCCCGCGCCGCGCCACTTCACGCCGGGCACGCTCAGCCCGAGGTCGCTGGGCCGCACCGTGCGCACCCATCTGTCGAACCCGCTGCTGTGCCGCCTGTACGCGATCGGCGCGCTGTTCATGACGGTGTTCGGCGCGGTCTACACGGTGATCGGCTACCGCCTCACCGAGGCGCCGTTCTCGCTGCCGCAGGGCGTCATCGGCTCGATCTTCCTGGTCTACCTGGTCGGTACGGCCTCCTCGGCGGCGGCCGGCAGGCTGGTGGGCCGCCTCGGCCGCCGCGGCGCCCTCTACCTGGGCGCGGGCACGACGGCCGCCGGTCTGCTGCTGTCCCTGTCGTCCGCCCTGCTCCTGGTCCTGCTCGGCCTCGTGCTGATCACCGCGGGCTTCTTCGCGGGCCACGCGGTGGCGTCCTCGTCGGTGAGCCGCACGGCCACGACGGGCCGCGCCCAGGCCTCCGCGCTCTACCAGTCCGCGTACTACGTCGGCAGCAGCGCGGGCGGCACGCTCGGCGCGGTCGCCTTCCACTCCGGCGGCTGGGGCGGCACGGTCGCGCTCGGCGCGCTCGCGGTGGCGGGCGTCGTCGGCATCACGCTGTACGGGACGCGGGTGGCGCGCGGCCTGACGGCCGCGGGCGCGCACCACTGACCGCCCGGGCGGTGTGGTGCCACCCCCGTGAGCTGCTGATTTCTCCGCTCCGGGGGCCATTGTCAGTGGGCTGCGGTAGCTTCCGGAGTACTGGGACTTCCGCACGCACACCGCGGGCAGCGGGTCCGCGGGGAGCCGGCGCCGGCCGGCACGGGCACTGGGGTGGGTTGGGATGAGCAAGGTTGTCGGGGCGGCCACGGAGCTGGACGCCAGTCTCGAGAAGTACCGCGTCGAGCTCACGGGGTACTGCTATCGCATGCTGGGCTCGGCCTTCGAGGCCGAGGACGCCGTGCAGGACACGATGGTCCGCGCCTGGCGGAGCTACGAGAAGTTCGAGGGCCGCTCCAGCCTCCGCTCCTGGCTGTACCGCATCGCGACCAACGTCTGCCTGGACATGCTGAACGCGGGCAACCGCCGCGCCCGTCCCATGGACCTGACCGCGTCCACGCCGCTGGCGCAGGCGGCCCTCACCCCCCGCGCGGACAACGTCTGGCTGGAGCCGATACCGGACGCCCGCGTGCTGCCCGCCGTCAGCGGCCCCGAGGAGGCGGCCGTCGCCAAGGAGTCGGTGCGGCTCGCCTTCGTCGCCGCGCTCCAGCAACTGCCCGCCAAGCAGCGGGCAGTGCTGATCCTGCGCGAGGTGCTCGCGTGGAAGGCGAGCGAGGTCGCCGAGCTCCTCGGCACCACGGTCGCCTCCGTGAACAGCGCCCTCCAGCGGGCCCGCGCGACCCTCGCCGAGCGCCCCGCAGACGACTCCGCCACGTCCGACCCGCTGGACGAGGACCAGCGGAAGCTCCTCGACCGCTACGTGAAGGCCTTCGAGGGGTACGACATGGCGGCCCTGACGGCCCTGCTCCACGAGGACGCCGTCATGACGATGCCCCCGTTCGACCTGTGGCTGCGCGGGCCGCGGGACATCACCGGCTTCATGTCGACGATGGGCGCGCCGTGCGCGGGCTCGCGGCTGCTGCCGGTCGCGGCCAACGGCACGCCCGGCTTCGCACAGTACAAGCCCGACCCGGACAACGGCGGCTACATGCCCTGGGCGATCCAGGTCATCGAGATCTCAGAGGGCCGCGTCGCCGGATTCCACTGCTTCCTCGACACCCAGCGGTGGTTCCCGCTCTTCAGGGTGCCGCTCCACCTCGACGCATAGCTCCGCGAGGCCGACCAGGCCCAGCAGGGCCCACAGGGCCGGGGTGGGACCGCGCAGCCGCAGCCCCACCCCCGCCCTGCGGGCCGCCAGCCGCAGCCGGGCCACGGCGTCGACCGTGGCCAGGTCGGCCGTGGTGACGCCGCGCAGGTCGCACACGACGGGGCCCTGGCCGGGCCGGGCCACCCGGTCCAGCTCGGCGCAGAGCGCCGGAACGTCGTCCTTGCGGACGGGCCCGGTGAGGACCATGAGGTTCGCGGGGGTCTCCTCGGATTCAGCCACGCACAAAGGACCGCCCCACGCCCCCGAACTCATCGGTGAGCCTCCCGACCCCACTCCCGGGTAAGGCTCCGGTCGAGGTGGCTCTCAGCGCGTCCGGCGTTTGAGGACGAGGTGCGGAGCGCCGATGAAGGGGGAAAGGGGCGGAGCCCCAGACGAAGGGGCCCGGGCCCGGGGGTGGTTGCTCCCCGGGCCCGGGAGGGGACACGAGCGCGCGGCCCGCACGGCCTCTCCCCGGCCCCGGGGTCGGGGTCAGCCCACGCGGTCCAGGATGATCGGCTTCGCCGAGAAGGCCGTGCCCGCGGGGGCGATGTCGTACGCGTTCTCCAGGGACTCCAGCGCGTACGCGAAACGCTCCGGGGTGTCCGTGTGGAGGGTGAGGAGCGGCTGTCCGGCGGTCACGGCCTCGCCCGGCTTCGCGTGCAGTTCGACGCCCGCCCCGGCCTGCACCGGGTCCTCCTTGCGGGCCCGGCCCGCGCCCAGGCGCCAGGCCGCGACGCCGACGTCGTACGCGTCGAGGCGGGTGAGGACGCCCGAGGCCGGGGCCGTGACGACGTGGGTCTCGCGGGCCACGGGCAGGGCCGCGTCCGGGTCGCCGCCCTGCGCGGCGATCATGCGGCGCCAGACGTCCATCGCGGAGCCGTCCGCGAGCGCCTTCGCCGGGTCCGCGTCGGGCAGGCCCGCCGCGTCGAGCATCTCGCGGGCCAGGGCGAGGGTCAGCTCGACCACGTCGGCCGGGCCGCCGCCCGCCAGGACCTCCACGGACTCGCGGACCTCGAGCGCGTTGCCCGCCGTGAGGCCCAGCGGCGTGGACATGTCCGTCAGGAGCGCCACCGTGCGCACGCCGTGGTCCGTGCCGAGGCCGACCATCGTGGAGGCCAGCTCCCGCGCGTCCTCGATCGTCTTCATGAACGCGCCGCTGCCGACCTTCACGTCCAGGACGAGCGAGCCCGTCCCCTCCGCGATCTTCTTCGACATGATGGAGGAGGCGATCAGCGGGATCGCCTCCACCGTGCCGGTCACGTCGCGCAGGGCGTACAGCTTCTTGTCGGCCGGAGCCAGACCGTCGCCGGCCGCGCAGATGACCGAGCCGACGCCGTCCAGGACGTTCAGCATCTCCTCGTTGGAGAGCAGGGCGCGCCAGCCGGGGATCGCCTCCAGCTTGTCCAGGGTGCCGCCGGTGTGGCCGAGGCCGCGCCCGGAGAGCTGCGGCACGGCCGCGCCGCAGGCGGCGACCAGCGGGGCGAGCGGCAACGTGATCTTGTCGCCGACGCCGCCGGTGGAGTGCTTGTCGGCGGTGGGGCGGGAGAGGGACGAGAAGTCCATGCGCTCGCCGGAGGCGATCATCGCCGCCGTCCAGCGGGCGATCTCGCGGCGGTTCATGCCGTTGAGCAGGATGGCCATCGCCAGGGCCGACATCTGCTCGTCGGCGACGGCGCCGCGCGTGTACGCGTCGACGACCCAGTCGATCTGCTCGTCGCTCAGCTCGCCGCGGTCCCGCTTGGTACGGATGACGGAGATGACGTCCATGGCAAATCCCTTCCGGCTGTTCGGCTGTGGCAGTGGTGATGCGTAAAGGGCGACTCTACGCGCATAGAGAGACGGGGCGGAGAAGGCCCCCGCCGTCGGCGGGGGCCTTCTGCGGGGCAGACACCCCGGGCCGGGCGGCCCGGAGTCCAACTCAGGTGCTCACGAGCTCAGGTGCTCGGGGCCGAACGCGTCCGGGAGCAGTTCACCGAGCGGCCGGACGCCCGACGCCGTCTCCAGGAGCAGCCCCGGGCCGCCGAACTCGTACAGGAGCTGGCGGCAGCGGCCGCACGGCATGAGGACGTCGCCCTTGCCGTCCACGCAGGTGAAGTGCGTGAGCCGGCCGCCGCCGGTGAGCTGGAGCTGCGAGATCAGGCCGCACTCGGCGCACAGGCCGAGGCCGTACGAGGCGTTCTCGACGTTGCAGCCGGTGACCGTGCGGCCGTCGTCGGCGAGGGCCGCCGCGCCGACCGGAAAGCCCGAGTAGGGCGCGTACGCACGGGACATGGCCGCGCGCGCGGCGTCCCGCAGGGCCTCCCAGTCGACAGCGGCGGTCACTTGCCCTGCCCCTTCCGGTACGGCATGCCGTCCGCCTTGGGCATCCGCAGGCGTTGGGCGGAGAGCGACAGGACGAGCAGCGTCACCACGTACGGCGTCGCCGTCACGACCTGGTTGGGCACCTCGTCGGTGAGGCCGTACCAGGCGAACATCAGCGCCGAGACCGCCGCGGTGACCGCCGCGGGGACGTAGCGCTTGCGCCACACCAGGTAGACCGCCCCGATGAGGAGGAGGATGGCCAGCAGGAGCAGCAGGGCGTGGACGTTCGTGCCGCCGCCCCGCAGCTTCAGGCTGTCGGTGTAGCCGAACAGGCCCGCGCCGAGGGCGAGTCCGCCCGGCATCCAGTTGCCGAAGATCATCGCGGCGAGGCCGATGTAGCCGCGGCCGCCGGTCTGGCCCTCCAGGTAGATGTTGGAGGCCACCAGGGAGAGGAAGGCACCGCCGAGGCCGGCGAGGCCGCCGGAGATCACGACCGCCAGGTACTTGTACTTGTAGACGTTGACGCCGAGGGACTCCGCCGCGATCGGGTTCTCGCCGCAGGAGCGCAGCCGCAGGCCGAAGGCGGTCCGCCACAGGACGAACCAGCTCAGCGGCACCATGGCGACCGCGATCAGGGTCAGCGGCGACACATCGGTGAGCAGCCCGCTGAGCAGGCCCGCGAGGTCGGACACCAGGAACCAGTGCTTCTGGTTGAGGTCCACGAGCCAGTCCGACAGGCCCGGCACGGAGAACTTGCCGAGCGAGTCGACGGGCGGCGACTGCTTGGACGTACCGCCGTCGGTGCCCTCGAAGGCGAAGGTCGACAGGTAGCGGGTGGTGCCGAGGGCGAGGATGTTCAGGGCCACACCGGAGACGATGTGGTTGACGTTGAACGTGACCGTGACGATCGCGTGCAGCAGGCCGCCGATGGCGCCGCCGAGCACGCCGAAGACGATGCCGACCCACGGGCCCCACTGGTAACCCGCCCAGGCGCCGAACCAGGTGCCGAGGATGAGCATGCCCTCGAGGCCGATGTTGACCACGCCGGCGCGCTCGGCCCACAGGCCGCCGAGGCCCGCGAGGCCGATCGGCACGGCCAGGCGCAGGGCGCCCGACATCTGCCCGGTGGAGGTGATGCCGTGGGCGTCCGTGACCATCCGGACGACGGACGTCAGGACGAGGACGCCCGCGACGATCAGGAGCAGGACGGGGAGCGAGATGCGGCGGCGGCCCGGTGCGGCGGGCGCGGGCGCGGCCTTGGTGACGGTTGCCGTGCTCATCGCGCAGCCACCTCCTTCACGGTGTCGTTGGTGCCGCCGGTGCCCGCCCCGCGGGCGGCCGCGGCGAGTTCCTCACCGACCCGCTGCTGCTGGCGCTTGAGGCCCCAGCGGCGCACGGCCTCGTACGAGACCACGACGGCGATCACGATCAGGCCCTGCATGATGACCGCGATCTCCTTGTCGTAGCCCTTGTAGTCGAGGGCCTGGGACGCCTTGACGAGGAAGGCCCAGAGCAGGGAGGCGAGGGCGATGCCGACCGGGCTGTTGCGGCCGAGCAGGGCGATGCCGATGCCGGTGAAGCCGAGGCCGGTGGGGAAGCTCAGGCTGTAGGTGTGCACGTCGCCGAGGAGGATGGGCAGGCCCGCGAGGCCCGCGACCGCGCCGGAGATCAGCATGGCGGTGAAGACCATGCGCTTGGCGTGGACGCCGGAGGCCGCGGCGGCGGACTCCGAGGCGCCGGTGGCGCGCAGGTCGAAGCCGAACCGGGTGCGGTTCAGGATCAGCCAGTACAGGACGCCGGCGAGGGCGGCGACGATCACGAAGCCGTAGATCTCGCCGGAGGCGCCCATGTCGATGCCCGGGAACCAGCCCGAGGAGTGCATGACGCCGGTGGTGTTGTTGTTGCCGACCGGGACGCCGAAGTTCTCGTCCAGCGTGAGGTAGGCGATGACGCTCGTCGCGATGGCGTTGAGCATGATCGTGGCGACCACCTCGCTGACGCCGCGGGTGGTTCTGAGGATGCCCGCGATGCCCGCCCAGAAGGCGCCGGTGAGCATCGCCACGGCGATCAGCAGCGGGATCTGCAGGGCGGACGGCAGCGACACGTGCGCGCCGACGACCGCGGTGATCATCGCGGCCAGGCGGTACTGGCCGTCCACGCCGATGTTGAACAGGTTCATGCGGAAGCCGATGGCCACCGCCAGGGCGGCCAGGTAGTACATCCCGGCCTCGTTGATGATCAGTACCTGGACGTCGGAGTAGGTGGCCTGCTCGAACATCAGGGTGTACGGCTCGACCGGGTTCTTGCCCGAGGCGACCAGGACGACCGAGGTCAGCACCATGGCCGCGACGAGCGCGATGACCGGTCCGGCCAGCGCGAGGAGCAGACGCTCCTTGTCGAACTTCTTCATCGGGCCTCGTCCTCCGGACCGGCTGCTTCTTGTACGTTCTCCGCGGCGCGGGCGGGCTCCGGGGCCGGGGTGGTGTCCGCCGGGGCCGGGGTGGTGTCCGCCGGGGCCGCGGCCGGCTCGTCCGCCTGGGCCGCCGCGTCCGCCGCGTTCTCGGGCTCCTCCACGTGCTCCAGGTGGCCGCTGGCCGCGCCCGTCATGGCCGAGCCCAGCTCCTCCGGCGTGACCGTGGCCGGGTCGGCGTCCGCGACGAGCCGCCCGCGGTAGATGACGCGCAGCGTGTCGGAGAGGCCGATCAGCTCGTCCAGGTCGGCGGAGATCAGCAGGACGGCGAGCCCCTCGCGGCGGGCCTCGCGGATCTGGTCCCAGATCTGCGCCTGCGCGCCGACGTCGACACCCCGGGTGGGGTGCGCGGCGATGAGGAAGCGCGGCTTGTGGCTCATCTCGCGGCCGACGATCAGCTTCTGCTGGTTGCCGCCGGACAGCGAGGCCGCGGTCACGTCGATGCCGGGCGTGCGGACGTCGTACTCCTCGACGATGCGCCGGGTGTCGGCCTGGGCGCCTTTGGGGTCGAGCCAGAAGCCGCCGCGGCCGCGGGAGTTGGGCTTCTCGGTGACGTGGCCGAGGATGCGGTTCTCCCACAGCGGGGACTCCAGGAGGAGCCCGTGGCGGTGGCGGTCCTCGGGGATGTAGCCGACGCCCCGCTCGCGGCGCCTGCGCGTGGCCCAGGCGGTGATGTCCTCGCCGCCGAGCCGGATGGAGCCGGAGTCGGCGTGCCTGAGGCCGATGAGGGCGTCGATCAGCTCGGTTTGGCCGTTGCCCTCGACGCCGGCGAGGCCGAGCACCTCGCCCTCGTGGATGGTGAAGGAGATGTCGTCGAGGAGCGCGCGTTCCGAGCCGTCGGCGAGCAGCCGCAGGTCCGCGACCTCGATCATCGGGCGGTCGGTGACCGTCGACTCGGCGGTCTCCGGGGTCGGCAGCTCGCTGCCCACCATCAGCTCGGCGAGCTGGCGCGGAGTGGTCTCGGCGGGGACGGCCGTGCCCACCGTGGTGCCACGGCGGATGACGGTGATGTCGTCCGCCACCGAGAGCACCTCGCCGAGCTTGTGCGAGATGAAGATGACGGACAGGCCCTCGGCCTTGAGCTCGCGCAGGTTGTCGAAGAGCGCGTCGACCTCCTGCGGCACGAGCACGGCCGTCGGCTCGTCGAGGATGAGCGTGGTGGCGCCCCGGTAGAGGACCTTGAGGATCTCCACGCGCTGCCGGTCGGCGACGCCGAGGTCCTCGACGTACACGTCGGGGCGCACGCCGAGGCCGTACCGCTCGGAGATCTCCAGGACCTTGCGGCGGGCCCCGGCGCCGATGCCGTACAGCTTCTCGCTGCCGAGGACGATGTTCTCCAGGACGGTGAGCTGGTCGGCCAGCATGAAGTGCTGGTGCACCATGCCGATGCCGCGCGCGATGGCGTCGGCGGGGCTGTGGAAGGCGACCTGCTCGCCGTCGACCGCGATGGTGCCCTCGTCCGGCTTCTGCATGCCGTAGAGGATCTTCATCAGCGTCGACTTGCCGGCGCCGTTCTCGCCGACGAGGGCGTGGACGGTGCCCTTGCGGACGCTCAGGTGGATGTCGTGGTTGGCCACGACGCCCGGGAACCGCTTGGTGATCCCGGTGAGTTCCACCGCGCACGCGGTGGTGGCGGTGGACGGAGGGGTGGTGGACGCGTCGATGGCGCACTCTCCTCGGGGACTCAAAGGAAAGGGGCCGGCGCCGCGCACGCGGTGTGCCCCTGCTTCACGCCTCAAGCACCGCCGCGCCCGCCGACTGCGGCGCCGTGCGCGGGACTTGAGGCCCTGACCGTGGGAACGGGGCGGGTGCCCGGGGGCCTTCCCCGCCCCGTTCCGCGGCCGTGACGCCGCGATCTACAGCTTCGTCTTGACCTTGATCTTGCCGCTGATGATGCCCTGCTCGGCCTTCTTCAGCTCGGCCTGCAGGTCCTTCATCTTCATGAACTCCGGGTTGGAGTCGGCGAGGCCGACACCGCCGGACTTGAGGTCGGCACGCACGACGCCGCCCTCGGCCTTGTCATCCTGAACCGACTTCACCAGGTTGTACACCGCGCCGGCGACGTCCTTGGTGGCCGAGGTGAGGATGTACTTCTTGTACTTGTCGAGCGCCTTCTGCTTGTACTGGTCGGAGTCGACGCCGATCGCCCAGATCTTCTTGGCGGCGGCGGCCTCGATGACGCCCTGACCGGACAGGCCGGCCGCGTGGTAGACCACGTCGGCGCCGCCCTCGATCTGGCCGCTGGCGGCCTCCTTGCCCTTGTCGGGGCTGGAGAAGCCGCCGTCCTCGGCCTTCTCGGTGAGGAACTGGCGCTTGATCTTGACCGACTTGTCGGTGGCCTGGACGCCCTGGACGAAGCCGGCCTCGAACTTGCGGATCAGGATGTTGTCGACGCCGCCGACGAAGCCGACGGTCTTGGACTTGGTGGCCTTGGCGGCGGCGACGCCCGCCAGGTACGAGGACTGCTCCTCGTTGAAGACCAGGTCGGCGACGTTCTTCGCCTCGATGGTGGCGTCGTCGACGATGCCGAAGGTGACGTCCGGGTTCTTGGCCGCCACCTCCTTGATGGCGGGCGCGTAGGCGTAGCCGACGCCGATGACGGGGTTGTAGCCCTGCTTGGCCAGCTCGGTGAGGCGCTGGATCTTGTCGGCGTCGGACTCGCCGTCGGTGGGCTCGACGGCCTTCTTGCCGACGCCGAAGTCCTTGGCGGCCTTGTCCATACCGGCCGTGGCGGCGTCGTTGAAGGACTGGTCGCCCGCGCCGCCGACGTCGTACGCGATCGCGACACCCTTGCTCTTGCCGCCGTCCTCGCTCTTGGCGGCGTCGCTTGAGGTGCCGCCACAGGCGGAGACGGTGACGGCGAGGGCGGCGGTCGCGGCGGACGCGAGCGCGAATCGGGACACCCGGCGCATGGACGAACTCCTTAGACAAGTCCTTGGACGAGGACGGGGGTGCGTACGTGCGTACGGCCGCCGCGTGCACCCCGGGCCCGGGCACGCCTGCGGCGTGCTCTTGCCTGGGAGTACGAACGTGCGGTGCGTACGGGACGACGTACGGGAACGCGCCTCACCGGCGCGATTTCGCCGCAGCGTAACGCGCGTAGACCTGACATAAGAACCCTTCTGTCCGCTCCGTTATCGACCTGTGGCCCCCGGGCGACGGCGAGATGACACGCAGGTGATCACCCCCACCCCGCCCCTGCCCGGGGCCGATCCGCCGGGGCGCAACGGGTTATACGTACGACGACCGGGCGGGCGGGGCAGGGACGGGCGCCCGCGTTATACGTACGACGTGAACCTGCCCACGGCGGGGGGATTTTGGGGGACGGCCCTTGCCCCCTACGGGTGGGCGCATGCGCCCCTCACGGGCGCGTGCGGACCTTCACCCGGCCGCTGATGATGTCCTTCTCCGCCTTCTCCACGGCCGCCACGATGTCCTTGCGGGCGCGGTAGGCGGGGTTGGAGTCCGAGAACCCCACCCGCCCCGACCGGAGGTCGTACCGCTGGGTTCCGGTCAGCGGCTTGCCCCGTACGACCGACTTCGTCAGGTCGTACACCGCCCCGCCCACGTCCTTGAAGGCCGAGCCCAGGATGTACCTCTTGTACTTCGCGAGGGCTTTCTGCCGGTATTGGTCGGAGTCCACGCCGATGGCCCACTTCTTCTGGGTCCCGGCTTCCTGGATCACGCCCTGGCCGGAGAGCCCGGCGGCGTGGTACAGCACGTCGGCGCCCGCTTCGAGCTGGCCGCTCGCGGCGTCCTGGCCCTTGTCGGGGCTGGAGAAGCCGCCCTCCTCCGGCTTCTCGGTGAGGTACCGCCGCTCGATCCTGATCCTCGGGTCGACCGACCGCACGCCCTGGACGAACCCGGCCTCGAACTTGTGGATGATCGGTATGTCCACGCCACCGATGAAGCCGACGTGCCGCGCCTTCGTCGCCCGGGCCGCGGCGACCCCGGCGAGGTACGACCCCTGCTCCTCGTGGAAGACCAGGTCGGCGACGTTCGCGGCCTGGACGGTGTTGTCGTCGACGATCCCGAAGGTGGTCTTCGGGTACTTCTTCGCCACCTCCTGGATGGCGGGCGCGTAGACGAAGCCGACGCCGATCACGGGGTCGTAGCCCTGCCGCGCGAGCTGCTCGATGCGCTGGGTCTTGTCGGCGGCGGACTCGCCGTCGCCGGGCTCCATGTCGACGCCGCCGATGCCGAAGTCCTTGCGGGCCCGCTCGTAGCCGGAGAAGGCCGCGTCGTTGAAGGACTGGTCACCCTGGCCGCCGATGTCGTACGCGAGACCGATGCCCTCGCCCTGGTAGGCGCCGCTCTTCCTGCCGCCGTCGTCGTCCTTGGCGGCGTCACTGCTGGTCTCGCCGCAGGCGGTGGCCAGGAGGGCGAACGCTGTGACCGTGACGGCGAGTTGGGGCCACTGCGCGTTGCGTGTACGGGTGCGTGTACGGGAGCGGGAGCGGGTGGTGCGGAGCTGACGACGCCGACGCATAGGACGAACCCCCTACGTTCCGATCGTTCCCCGGCGCACCTGGGACGGCGCGGATGTCGGCGCACAGTAGTGCGCGCGGAAAGGGGGCGACACGGGTCCGGCGGCCGCCGTTACCGATTCGTGGCGGGTGCTGCCGACACCGTGTGACGGGTGGGACGCGGGGCGTCTTGCGGTGCGGGGCGCCTCCCGCCGGTGCGGGGCGCCTCCCGGTGCGGGGCACCTCCCGGTGCGGGCCGTCGCGCCGTGGGCGCCTTGTGGGTGCCGACGGCGACGCGCGCGGGGTCCCGGCCGGGAGCTTCTGGCGTGGCGGCCGTGGTGCTGTCTGCGGGACGCCCGGGGGCCCGGTGTGCGGGTGTGCGGTCCCTGGAGGGGGGCGGGTCCTCAGGAGGGGCGGTTGGCCGCGTCCACGAGCGCCGCCGCGGTGAAGAGCTCGACACCCACGGTGATCGCGTGCTCGTCGGCGTCGAAGTCGCCCTGGTGCAGGTCACGCACGCCGCGCTCGCCGGGCGTACGGACGCCGAGCCGCGCCATGGCTCCGGGCACGTGCTCCAGGTACCAGGAGAAGTCCTCGCCGCCGAGGCTCTGCGCGGTGTCCTCCACGGCGTCGGCGCCGCGCCGGGCCGTCATGGCGTCACGCAGCAGGTCGGTGACGGCCGCGTCGTTGACGACGGGCGGCACGCCGCGGACGTAGTTGATCGCGGACTTCGCGCGGTGCAGGTCGGCGACCTCCTGCACGGCGGCGTGGATGATGTCGGGCGCCTGCCGCCAGGTGTCCAGGTCGAGGCAGCGGATGGTGCCGGACAGCTCGGCGTGCTGCGGGATGACATTGCACGCGTGGCCGGCCTCGATGCGCCCCCAGGTGATGGAGAGGCCCGAGCGGGCGTCGACGCGCCGGGCGACGAGGGCCGGGACCTCGGAGACGACCTTGGCGGCGGCCGTGACGAGGTCCGTCGTCAGGTGCGGTCGCGCGGTGTGGCCGCCGGGCCCGCCCAGGGCGATCTCCAGGCGGTCGCAGGCGGAGGTGATCGGCCCGTGGCGCAGGCCGATGCGGCCGGCGTCGACGCGGGGGTCGCAGTGCACGGCGATGATGCGGCCGACACCGTCGAGCGCGCCGCACTCCAGGGCCTCCGTGGCGCCGCCCGGCAGCACCTCCTCGGCGGGCTGGAAGATCAGCCGCACCGGCTGCGGCAGCCGGTCCTGGCGCGCAAGCTCCGCGAGGACCAGGCCGGCGCCGAGCACGACGGTCGTGTGCACGTCATGGCCGCAGGCGTGGGCGCGGTCCGGCACGGTCGACCGGTACGGGACGCCGGCCTTGGTGTCCGGGATCGGCAGCGCGTCGATGTCGGCGCGCAGGGCGAGGACGGGGCGCGCGGCGGCGTCCGGGGCGCCCCCGACGTCGCAGATGAGCCCGGTGCCGCCGGGCAGGACGCGCGGGGCGAGCCCGGCCTTCTCCAGGCGGGCCTTGAGCGCCGCGGTGGTGCGGAACTCCTGGTGGCCGAGCTCGGGGTGCATGTGCAAGTCGCGACGGAACGCGACGAGTTCGGCGCGCAGCGTTTCTGGCAGCGCGCCGGGCAGGTTTCCGGGCGGTGCGTTGTCGGCTTCTTCGGACCCGTCGGACGCGTCTGACGCGTCTGCGGACGCGAGGGACATCAATTGGTTCACCCTGTGAAGGGTAAGCCGACGGGGCCGTCAACTAAGGCGCGATCAACAAAACTTCAGCCAGATTGAGGTAAGAATCAGGGCCCCCTTGCGCATGCGCGCTTGGTACAGCGGGTATGTAGCACTGTTGCCATTCGCACGCGCAGAGCGATCGCCGCAGGTCACGTGGCACGGCTCGGCGACGGGGAGATCATCCCCGGGGCGGCGCGGGCGGCCGGGGGGCGTGCGGCCGGAGTCGAGCGGCGTCCAACTGAAACTGGGGCGGGGGGCCGGTCGCCCCTCGCCTGTCCTGTGCCGGGACAGGACAGGCGGCACCCCGCCTGTCCGCGATGTGCGAAATGTCACTCAGAGCGACAGATCGCCCCACTCTGTTCCTCACTTTGACTTTTACACGTGCACTGTGAATTCATCACCCAGCCTTCACGAGATCACATCTCCTTCACGCACCCCTGCCTGCCCGCCGGTGTGCGTGCGCCCTCGCGTGCCCGCGAGGCGGGCGGAGGACGACCTGAGGACCCTGGGTGAAGATCGAGTTCCTGATCCACAACGCGTACGGCATCGGCGGCACCATCCGCTCCACCGCCAACCTCTCGGCGGCGCTCGCGGCCGCGCACCACGACGTGGAGGTCGTGAGCGTGCACCGGGTGGCCGAGAACCCCGAGCTGCCGTTCGACCCGCGGGTCCGGCTGCGCTCCTTGATCGACATGCGTCCGGATAGCCCGACGTACGAGGGTGAGCACGAGCTCAACAGCGGCCCGAACAGCATGTTCCCGGAGAAGGGCGTGGACTTCGGGCGCATGCGCTACACCAGGCTGCACGACCAGCGGATCGCCGCGTACCTGGAGGGGACCGAGGCGGACGCGGTGATAGCCACCCGCCCCATCCTCAACGGCTACCTGGCGCGGTACGCGCGCACGAGGCGGGGCCGCCCGGCCTACCTCCGCATCGGCCAGGAGCACCTCTCCCTGGACGCGCACAGCGACCAGCTCCGCGGCGACCAGAACGCCGCGATAGCCGAGGGCCTGGACGCCTTCGTCACGGTCTCGGAGGCGGACGCCCAGCTCTACCGCGCGGCGCTCCCGGACGTACGGGCGAAGATCCTCTGCATACCGAACGGCGTCACCCCGCCGTCGGTCACCCCGTCCGCGCTCGACTCCCGCACCATCGTCGCGGCGGGCCGCCTGGTGGCCGTGAAGCGCTACGACCGCCTGATCAACGCCTTCGGGAAGGTCGCCGCCGAACACCCCGACTGGACGCTGCGCGTCTACGGCCGCGGCCCCGACCAGGCCCGCCTGCGCCGCCTCGTCGACGAACTCGGCCTCTACAACCGGGTGTTCCTCATGGGCCCGGCCTCCCCCATCGAGACCGAGTGGGCGAAGGGGGCGATCGCGGCGGTCTCCTCCGACATGGAGTCGTTCGGCATGACGATCGTCGAGGCGATGCACTGCGGTGTCCCCGTGGTGGCGACGGACTGCCCGCACGGCCCGGCGGAGATCATCACGCACGGCGCGGACGGGCTCCTGGTCCCGCTGGCGGGCGGGGTGGACGCGTACGCGGACGCGCTGAAGTCCCTGATCAAGGACGAGGAATCACGCGCGCGCATGGGCGCGGCGGCCCGCGCGAAGGCCGCGACGTACGCCCCGTCCGTGATCGCGCGCCGTTACGAGGACCTGATGGAGTCCCTGCGGCCGGGTGTCACCTCCCCGCGCCGGAGCCTCACCACGCGCCTCCGCGCGGCCCTCAAGTCCCCGCGCGAGGGGACCGCTCCGGCCCCGGAGCCCGAGCAGGAGGCCGTCGTCCCCGCCGCCTCGGCGCGGATGACGTCCGACGGCAGCCTGGTGGTCGCCCTCACCCCCGACACCCTGCCGGACGGCCCCCTCGACCTGGTCCTGCGCAAGCGCAAGGACCCGGAGCGCCGCGAGGTCCGCGTCCCGGCCGGGCCCCCGGCCGCCGCGGCGGCGGACGGTGCGGTTCCGGTCGCCGCGGTCCCCCGCGCCGCCCACGTCCTCGCCGAGGGCCGCTGGGACTGCTACGTGGCACCGCGCGCGGCCCCGGCGGACCGCCGGCGCCTGCGGGCCCGCCTGGTGGAGACGGCGGCGCTCCTGACGCTGCCCCCGGTCGTCACGGCCGAGGGCCTGACCTCCTGGATCCCGTACACCACGTCCGACGGTTACCTGGCCGTCCGCACGTGGCTGCGCCCGGCCCACGCGGAGGTGCACCACGTCCTGGTCAGCGAGGAGGGCGCGACGGTGACGGCGAAGCTCCTCGGCGACGCCGAGCTGCGCAGGACGACGGGCGACGCCTCCCCGCTCCCCGGCGCGGAGCCCGACGCGGTCACCCTCACCCCCCGCGCCGACCCGGCCGCCGAAGGCGCCACGGACCCGCGGGCCGCCGCCCTCACAGTGCCCGTACGCGCCCTGTCCCCGGCCCACTTCCAGTTCACGCTCCCCTACGCGGAGGCGCAGGCGCGCCACGGCACGGCGGAGCACACCATCTGGGACCTCCACCTGCGCACGGCCGGGCGGACCGTTCCGATCGGCCGTATCACCGGCGACACGGTGGAACGCAAGAAGCCCAACCCCTACCCCGCGGTGGAACTCCCCCACCCCACCGGCACCCCCACCCGCCTCAGGCCCTACTACACGGCGACCAACGCCTTGGCCCTGAGCGCCCGCCACGTCCCGGACGCGCCGGCCGGGCCCGGGGGCCGCTGACCCGGGTCCGGCCGGGCCTTCACGCCGGAGCCGGTGCCTGCTGCGTGCCGCCCTGGGTGGGGATGCCGGGCTGGGGCGGGGTGTGGTCCAGTGCGGCCAGGCGGTGGACGTCGCGGGCCGTGTCCGTCACGCCCGAGAGGAAGCCCTGCGCGCGCGGTGACGCCTTGTCCGTGAGCCACGCCGGGTCGATGTCCATGACCGCCACCTTCACCTCGGTCCCGGCCAGGGCCAGGGGCAGGGTGTGGACGACCGTGGAGGGGAAGCTCAGGATCGTGCTGCCGATGGGGCCGCGGCGGGCGATCAGCTCCAGCGGCAGGTCGGGCCGGATCACCTGCAGGCCCGTCTCCACGGCCAGGCGGTGGAGCTTCTCGGCGCTCTCGCGGCGGTGCGCGAAGTAGCGGGCCGCCCCGTGCGTACGGGCGAGCGCGCCCACCGCGTCCAGGTAGCGGTCCGGGTCCACCACCCCGGTCTCCACCAGGGACGTGCCCACCAGGTCCGCGCCCTTGGTGATGCGCGGCGGGCCGAAGCGGGCCCGGGTCCACGCGAAGGAGTTGACGGTGACCGTCACGCCGGAGGGGGCCTCGTCGATGGGCATCGAGGAGAAGACCTCCACCCGGCGCCGGCCCTTGGGGTTCGGCGTCAGCCTGCGGCGGGCCGAGGACGAGACCGGCATGAAGACCATGTCCCGGGGGCCGGGGCGGCCGCCCCTGCGGTGCCAGCGCACCAGCCGCTCGCCCTTGGCGAGCTGCGAGACGAACTCCATGGTCGCCGTGCCGTCGTCGACGACCACCAGGTCGCGGGCGCGCGTGATGGTGAGCAGCAGTTGCACGTAGCGGGAGAAGGGGTCGCCGATCACCACCCGGGCCGCCTTGCGCAGCGGGGCCGCGAGGCCGCCGATGGTGTGGAAGGGCGCCGTCGTACCGCCGCGCGCCTCCTCCCAGCGCACCTGGAAGCCGTCCACGCGCGCCAGCTCGGACATGCGGCGGAGCTGGCCCCGGGTCATGGGGTCGGTGGGGGCGAGCACCACGAGGGTCAGGTCGCCGGGGGCGGTCTCGGGCTCGCGTGCCGTGGACAGGTGCGCCCACTCCAGCACGTTGAGCAACTGCACCGGCGACTCCACGAACGCCAGCGTGCCGTGTGGTGCCCTCGCGGCGCGGCGTGCGCTCCGTGCTGACATGGGTCGGTCCTCCCGTGCGGGATGGGGCGGGTCCGGGCAGATCAGGTGGTCCTGCGCAGTCGTCCTGCGCGTCCGCCGGCCGGCGCGGGTCGCGCGGCCTGGTGACGGACGTGGTCCGAGTGGTTAACGCGCTTCGGGCGGTTCAGGTGATCTAGGCGATTCAGGTGGTTCGGACTGCCCCGGGGGCCGGTCGGGTGACCCAGGCGGCTCAGGCCCTGCCCGGCGCCTCGGGTGACGTGAGCGCCCGCTGCACGACCGGGTGACGCGGGTGGGCCGGTTGGAGCACGCGGCCCCTCGTCCGGCCGGGCGGCACGGGCGGCCACCGCCCGGGCCGGCCCCGCCCCCCCCC
>NZ_JASCXL010000022.1:0-97811 GCF_030010595.1 Streptomyces sp. CC224B
GCGCTGCGGCCGGTGCCGCCGGGCGTGCCCGGGGAGCTGTACCTGGCGGGGGAGGGCCTGGCCCGCGGCTACCTGGGCCGGGCCGCCCTGACCGCGGAGCGGTTCGTGGCCTGCCCGTACGGCGCGCCCGGCGAGCGCATGTACCGCACCGGGGACGTCGTCGCCTGGACCGACCAGGGCCGCCTCGTCTTCCGTGGGCGCGCCGACTCCCAGGTCAAGATACGCGGCTTCCGCATCGAACCCGCCGAGGTCGAGGCCGCGCTCGCCGAACACCCGGGCGTCGCCCAGGCCGTGGTGACCGTCGCCGAGGACACCGCGGGCGAGCGCCGCCTCCTCGGCTACGTCGTCCCCGCGGCCCCGGCCGCGGCGGACGACGACCCGGCCGCCGCGGACGGCTCGGCGCGCGCGGGCCAGGACCCGGCCGCCGCGGGCGTGGATCTGGCCGCCGCCGTCCGCGGCCGTCTGCGGGACCGGCTGCCCGCGCACCTGGTGCCCGCCTCCGTCGTCGTCATCCCGGAGGTGCCGCTCACCGCGAACGGCAAGCTGGACCACAAGGCGCTGCCCGCGCCGGACTTCGCCGCGGGGGCCACGAGTCGCGCCCCGCGCACCCCGCGCGAGCGACTGCTGTGCGAGTTGTTCGCCGAGGTCCTCGGCCTGGAACGGGTCGGCGTCGACGACAACTTCTTCGACCTGGGCGGCCACTCCCTGCTGGCCACCCGGCTCGTCAGCCGCGTCCGCACCGCCCTCGCCACCGAGGTCGACCTGCGCACCCTCTTCGACCACCCCACCGTGGCCGGCTTCGCCCCCCGCCTCGACGGCGCGGCACCCGCCCGCCCGCCGGTCGTCCCCGTCACGGACCGGCCCGAGCGGCTGCCGCTGTCCTACGCCCAGCAGCGCCTGTGGTTCCTGGACCGCCTCGACGGCCCCTCGGCCACGTACAACCTGCCGCTCGTGCTGCACCTGGAGGGCGACCTCGACATCGCCGCGCTCCAGGCGGCCCTGGACGACCTGGTCGCCCGCCACGAACCCCTGCGCACCGTCTTCCCCGAAGGCCCCGGCGGCACCCCGTACCAGCACGTCCTCAACCCCGCGCAGGCGCCCGTACCGCTCACCGAGCGACACATCGGCGGCGCTGACGGCGCCGACGGCACTGAGGACACGCACGGCGCTGACGGCACGGACGGCGCCGACGCGCTGGCCCGGGCCGTCGCGGACGCCGTCCGCCACACCTTCGACCTGGCCTCCGACCTCCCGGTCCGCGCCTGGCTGCTGCGCGCGCACCCGACCGAGGCCGTCCTCGTCCTGCTGCTCCACCACATCGCCGCGGACGGCTTCTCCATGGCCCCGCTCACCCGGGACCTGGCGACCGCCTACGCCGCCCGGGTCGAGGGCGCCGCCCCGGCCTGGGAGCCACTGCCGGTGAGCTACGCCGACTACACCCTGTGGCACCACCGGCTCCTCGGCGACGCGGACGACCCCGACAGCCTCTTCAGCCGCCAGTACCGCTACTGGCGCGACCAGCTCGCGCACCTCCCGCAGAGCGTGACCCTGCCCGCCGACCGGCCCCGCCCGGCCGTGCTCGACCACAAGGGCGACCTGCTCCGCTTCACCGTGGACGCCGACCTGCACCGCGGCATCGTGGAGCTGGCCCGGTCCGCGGGCGCCACGCCCTTCATGGTGCTGCACGCCGCCATGGCCGCCCTGCTGACCCGGCTCGGCGCCGGCGACGACATCGCCCTCGGCAGCGGCACCGCGGGCCGCACCGACGACAGCCTGCACGACCTCGTCGGGATGTTCGTCAACCTCCAGGTCATCCGCACGGACACCGCCGGCGACCCGACCTTCGCCGAACTCCTCGCCCGGGTGCGCGCGACCAGCCTGTCGGCCCTCGCCCACCAGGACATCCCCTTCGACGCCCTGGTGGAGAAGCTCAACCCGGAGCGCTCCACCGCCCACCACCCGCTCTTCCAGATCAGCCTGGTCCTGCAGAACGACGGCGGCACCGGCGTCGACCTGCCCGGACTGCGCGTCCGCGTCGACGGCGCGGGCACCGGCACCGCCCGCTGCGACCTCGTGCTCAGCTTCGACGAGACGTACGGGGACGGCGCCACGCCCGCGGGCATCGAGGTCTCCGCCGAGTACGCGACCGCGCTGTTCGACGCCGCGACCGTTGAGGCCGCCTTCGCGCGCCTGCGCCGGCTCCTCGCCGCGGCCGTCGCCGACCCCGGGCAGCGCGTCAGCCGGGTCGACCTGCTCAGCGCCGCCGAGCACGAACGGCTGCTCGCCGCCCACGCCCGCGACGAACCGACCGTCGACACGGCCACGTTCCCGGAGCTGTTCGCGGCCCGGGTGCGGGCCGCGCCGGAGGCCCCCGCGGTGGAGTCGGCCGATGCCACGTGGTCGTACGCGGAGCTGGAGGCGCGGGCCAACCGCGTCGCGCACTGGCTGCGCGCCCGCGGTGTCGGCCCGGAGCAGCCGGTGGCCGTGGCCCTGCCGCGCGGCCTGGACCAGGTCGCCGTGGCCCTCGGCGTCATGAAGGCCGGCGCGGCCTACCTGCCCGTCGACCTCGGCTACCCCGCCGACCGCATCGCGTACATGGTCACCGACGCCGCCCCCGCGGCGCTCCTGACCACCCGTACGGCGGCCGACAACCTGCCCGCGGAGCTGCCCACCGCCGTCGTCGCCATCGACGCGCCGGAGGTCGCCGAGGCCTGGCGTCAGAGCCCCGGCACCGACCCCGCCGTCCCGCTGCACCCGGCCCACCCGGCCTACGTCATCTACACCTCGGGCTCCACGGGCCGCCCCAAGGGCGTCGTCGTCGCGCACACCGGACTGGCCGCGCTGAGCGCCACCCATGTGGCGCGCCTCGCCGTCACCGAGGACTCCCGGATCCTGCAGAGCGCGTCCCCCAGCTTCGACGCCGCCTTCTGGGAACTCGTGATGGCCCTGACCACCGGCGCCACGCTGGTGGTGCCGCCGCAGGCACGCCTGGTGGGCGACGACCTGGCCCGCGCACTGGCCGAGCGCCGCGTCACGCACGCCACCATCCCGCCGAGCGTGCTCGGCACCCTGCCCGAGGACGCCCCGCGCACCCTGCCCGGGCTGCGCGTCCTCGCCGTCGCGGGTGAGGCGTGCCCACCGGCGCTCGCCGCCCGCTGGGCACCGGGGCGCACCCTCGTCAACGCCTACGGCCCCACCGAGACCACGGTCTGCGCGTCCACGAGCACCCTGTACACCGGGGACCGGGTGCCCATCGGCACCGCCGTCACCGACACCCGGCTGCTGGTCCTGGACGCCCGGCTGGCTCCGGTACCGCCCGGCGCCCCCGGCGAGCTGTACGTGGCGGGCCCCGGCCTGGCCCGCGGCTACCTGGGCCGGCCCGGCCTGACCGCCGCCCGCTTCACCGCCGACCCCTACGGCCCGCCCGGCACCCGCGTGTACCGCACCGGGGACGTGGTGCGCGAGGGCGCCGACGGCCAGCTCGAGTACCTGGGCCGCAGCGACGACCAGGTCAAGCTCCGCGGCCTGCGCATCGAACCCGGCGAGATCGAGGCCGTGCTCAACGACCACCACGGGGTCGCCCGGGCCGCGGTCGTGGTCCGCGAGAACAGGGGAACCGCGCAGCTCGTCGGCTACGTCGTCCCCACCGGCACCGACACGGACGCCGGCGGGGACATCGACCTTGCGGCCGGTGTCTCCGCCAAGGACCTGCGCGCGTTCGCCGCGCGCCGCCTGCCCGAGTTCATGGTGCCCTCGGCCTTCGTCCTCCTCGACGCCCTGCCCCTCACCCCGAACGGCAAGCTGGACAAGGCCGCGCTGCCCGAGCCGGAGACCTCCGGCGACGCCTACCGCGCCCCGGGCACCGCGGCCGAGGAGGCCCTCGCCGCCGCGTACGCGGAGGTCCTCGGCGTCGAACAGGTCGGTGTCGACGACGACTTCTTCGCCGTCGGCGGCGACTCCATCCGCTCCATCCAGGTCGTCTCACAGGCCCGCGCGCGGGGCGTCGAGGTCACCCCGCGGCAGATCTTCGAGTGCCGCACGGTGGCCCGCCTCGCCGAAGCCGTGGCGAGCGGTGCCGAGACCGCGCCGGTCCTCGCGGAGCCGGTGGGCGGCGGCGTGGGCTTCGCGCCCCTGCTGCCCGTCGCCCGCCACCTCACCGCGCTGGACGGCGGCCACGACCGGTTCGCCATGACCATGCTGGTCGACCTGCCCGTGGGCATCGACGAACAGGGCCTGGTGGCCACCCTGGCGGCAGTTGTGGACCACCACGACGTCCTGCGCTCCCGCCTGGTGCCCGGGGCGCGGCCGGGCCTGGAGGTGGCCGCGCCGGGCGCCGTGGACGTGGCCGCCCTCGTCCGCCGCGTGCCCGTCACGGGCACCTGGCAGGAGGACGCCTGGCGGCGGCGCGCCGCCGCCGCGCTCGACGCGGCCACCGGCGAACTGGACCCCGCCGCCGGGCACATGGCCCGGTTCGTGTGGTACGACGCCGGCCCGGAGACCGCCGGACGCCTCGGCATCGTCCTGCACCACCTGGTCGTGGACGGCGTGTCCTGGCGCATCCTGCTGCCCGACCTCGCCCGGGCCTGGGAACGGATCAGCCGGGGCCGGACCCCCGACCTCGCCCCCGTCGGCACCTCCGTACGCCAGTGGGCACACGCCCTGACACAGGAGGCGGCGCGCCCGGAGCGGGTCGCGGAGCTGGAGCTGTGGCGCGCGGTGGTCGAGGGACCCGACCCGCTGCTCGGCTCCCGCGCCCTCGACCCGGCCGTGGACGTGCGCGCGACCATGGACACGGTCGAGCTGCGGCTGCCCGCCGACGTCACCGAGGCGCTGCTGACCGCGGTCCCCACCGCCTTCCACGGCGGCGTCGACGACGGCCTGCTCGCCGCCCTTGCGCTGGCCGTGGCACGGTGGCGCGCGGCCCGCGGCGTGACGGAGCCCTCGCTGCTGCTGCGCCTGGAGGGGCACGGCCGTGAGGGAGGGGTGGTCGCGGGCGCGGACCTCTCCCGCACCGTCGGCTGGTTCACCAGCATGTACCCCGTCCGCCTCGACGTCTCCGGCTGCGACCCCGCCGAGGCCCTCGCCGGCGGCGCGGCGGCGGGCACCGCCGTCAAGGCCGTCAAGGAGCAACTGCTCGCCCTCCCGGACAAGGGCATCGGCTACGGCCTCCTGCGCCACCTCAACCCCGCGACCGCACCGGTCCTCGGCGCCTACGAGGCCAGCCAGATCACCTTCAACTACCTGGGCCGCTTCACCGCGCACGACGGGCCGGACCAGCCCCGCGGCGGCTTCACGCCCGTCACGGACGCCGACGACCTGGCCGCCGGCCTCGACGCCGACATGCCCGCCCTCGGCGCGCTGGAGATCAACTCCTACGTCGTGGACGGCGCCCACGGCCCGCGCCTCACGGCCGAGTTCGGCTTCCCCACCGGGCTGCTCACACGCGACGACGTCACGGAGCTGGCCGCGCTGTGGCGGACCGCCCTGGAGGGCCTGGCCCGGCACGTCGCCCGGCCCGGCGCGGGCGGCCGCACGCCGTCGGACGTCCCGCTGGTCCACGTCACCCAGAGCGACCTGGAGGAGTGGGAGGAGCGCCACCCCGGCCTGGAGGACGTGTGGCCGCTGACCCCGGCCCAGTCCGGGATCCTCTTCCACAGCATGCTGGCGGACGCGGAGGCCTCCTTCGACGCCTACCACATGCAGTTCGTGTTCCACCTGTCCGGAGCCGTGGAACCGGAGCGGATGCGGGCCGCCGCCCAGGGACTCCTCGACCGGTACGCCAACCTGCGCACCGCGTTCACCACCACCTCCTCCTCCGGCGAGCAGGTGCAACTCGTGCTCGCCCACGTCGACCTGCCGTGGCAGGTCGTGGACCTGCGCGCCGCGCCCGAGGCCGACCGGGAGGAGCGGCTCGAGCGGCTCGCCGCCGACGACCAGGCCCGCCGCTTCGACCCGGCCCGGGCGCCGCTGCTGCGGATGACCCTGGTGCTCACGGGCGAGGACCGCGCGGAGCTGATCGTCGCCGCGCACCACGCCCTGATGGACGGCTGGTCGCTGCCGCTGCTCCTGCAGGACCTGATCCGGGGCTACGCCGCGGGCGGCGACCTGTCCGGGCTGCCGCGGATCCGGCCGTACCGCGACTTCCTGTCCTGGCGCGCGCGGCAGGACCCCGAGGCCTCGGCGCGCGCCTGGGCCGAGGAGCTCGACGGCCTCGCGGAACCCACCCTCCTCGCCCCCGCCGCCACCACCGAGCAGAGCGCGCCGGGCGAGGTCGAGGTGCCGCTCGACCCCACCACCGCGCAGGACCTCGCGCGCCGGGCCGGCGAGCTGGGCGTCACCGTGAACACCCTGCTCCAGGGCGCCTGGGGCATCCTCCTCGGCCACCTCACGGGGCGGCAGGACGTCGTGTTCGGCGCCGTCGTCTCCGGGCGGCCCCCGCACGTGGCGGGCGTCGACGAGATGGTGGGCCTGTTCATCAACACCCTGCCGGTGCGCGTGCGCCTGAGCCCGTGGGACGCGTTCGCCGGCGTCCTCGGGACCCTCCAGGAGCGCCAGGCCGCGCTCCTGGACCACCACCAGCACAGCCTCGGCGCGATCCAGGAGGCCACCGGCCTGGGCACCCTCTTCGACACGGTCGTCGCCTTCGAGTCGTACCCGATCGACCGCGACGGCATGGTGGAGGCGCACGCCCGGGCGGGCGTCGCCATCACGGGCCTGCGTCCGCAGAGCGGCACCCACTACCCGGTCACCGTGTTCGGCGTGGCCGAGCCGCGACTGCGGGTGGCCCTCCAGTACCAGGGCCACCTGTTCACCGCCGAGGAGGCCGCCCGCCTCGCCGCCCGCCTGGGGCGCGTCCTCGCCCGCGTCGCCGCCGACCCGCACGCCCCGCTGTCCGCGCTCGACCTCCTGGACGAGGGCGAACGCGACCTGCTGCGGCAGGCCGACGCCACCGCCGCCGAGGTGCCCGGGCAGACCCTCGTCGGCCTCTTCGAGGCGCAGGCCGCCCGCACACCGCGGGCCACCGCCGTCGTCCACGAGGGCGAACGGCTGACGTACCGCGAGCTGAACGAGCGCGCCAACCGGCTCGCCCGCCACCTCGCGGCCCGCGGCGTCGGCCCCGGCACCCTGGCCGCCGTCGCCCTGCCCCGCACGCCCGGCCTGGTGGTCGCCACCCTCGCGGTCCTGAAGGCCGGCGCCGCCTTCGTGCCCGTCGACCCGGGCCACCCCGGCGCCCGCGTGCGGCACGTCCTGGCCACCGCGGACCCGCGCCTGGTCCTCACCGACCGCGCCACGGCCGCGGCGCTGCCGCCGGGCGCCGCCGGCAAGGCGCTGCCGCTCGACGAGCTCGACGTGTCGGCCCACGAGGCCACCGACCTCGACGACGGCGAGCGCACCCGCCCGCTGTCCGCCGAGGACCTGGCGTACCAGATCCACACCTCCGGCTCCACGGGCGAGCCCAAGGGCGTCGGCGTCCCCCACGCCACCGTCGTCAACGACCTGCACGGCCTCGTGCGGCAGGCCGGGATCGAGCCGGGCCGGCGGGTCCTGGCCAGCACCTCGGTCGGCTTCGACGTGGCCGTCTTCGAGTGGTTCGGCGCCCTGACCACCGGCGGCGGCATCGAGCTCGTCCGGGACGTGCTCGCCCTGGCCGACCGCTCGGACTGGGACCTGGACGTGATCAGCACGGTGCCGTCCGCGTTCGCCGAACTCGTCGACCACCTCGCCACCGTCACCGGCCTGAAGACCGTGGTCTTCGCCGGTGAGGCGCTGCCCGCGGCCCTCGTCCACCGCATCCGCGCGACCCTGCCGGGGGTACGGATCGTCAACGCCTACGGCCAGAGCGAGACCTTCTACGCCACCACCTGCACCGTCGACGACGGCTGGCAGGGCACCTCGACCGCCCCCGTCGGCGTCCCCCTCGCCAACGTGCGCGCCTACGTGCTCGGCCCCGGGCTGCGGCCCGTACCGCCCGGCGTGGTGGGGGAGCTGTACGTCGCGGGCCGCGTCGGGCGCGGCTACCACCGGCGCCCGGACCTGACCGCCGAACGCTTCGTCGCCGACCCGTTCGGCCCGCCCGGCGCGCGCATGTACCGCACCGGCGACCTGGCGCGCCGGACCGCGGACGGCTTGCTGGAGTACGCGGGCCGCACCGACACCCAGGTCAAGATCCGCGGCGTGCGCGTCGAGCCCGCCGAGGTCGAGTCCGCCCTGGCCGCGCACCCGCGGGTGGCACGGGCCGCCGTGGTCGCCCGCGCCGCCGCGGGCGGCGTCCCCGCGCTGGTCGCCTACGTCGTCCCCGCCGACGGCACCGCGCCGTCCGCCGCCGAGCTGCGGGAACACGCGGCCGCGCACCTGCCCGCCTCCATGGTGCCCACGGCGTTCGTCACGCTCGACCGGCTCCCGCTCTCGCCCCACGGCAAGCTGGACCACCGGGCGCTCCCGGAGCCGGACCTCACGGGAGGCGCCGGGTACCGGGCACCGCGCACCCCCCGGGAAGAGGCCCTGGCGGGCCTGTTCGCCGAGGTCCTCGGCGTCGAACGGGTGGGCGTCGACGACAACTTCTTCGACCTGGGCGGCCACTCCCTCCTGGCCACCCGCCTCGTCTCCCGCGTCCGCGCGGCCCTGGGCGCCGAACTGCCCATCCGGGCCGTCTTCACCGCCCCCACGGTCGCCGGCCTGGCGGCCCGGATCGACGGCGGCGTACAGGTCAGGCCCCCGCTGGCGCGGGTGGCACCCCGGCCGGAGCGGGTGCCGCTGTCCTTCGCCCAGCAGCGCCTGTGGTTCCTCCACAAGTACGAGGGCCCCTCCGCCACCTACAACCTGCCGCTCCCGCTGCGGCTGCGGGGCGAGCTCGACACCGACGCGCTCACGGCGGCCGTGCACGACCTGGTGGCCCGCCACGAGAGCCTGCGCACCGTCTACGCCGAGGACGACGGCGGCACCCCCTGCCAGCAGGTGGTGCCCGCCGCCCAGGCGCGCCCGGACGTCCCGGTCGTGGACGTGGCGGCCGGCGGCGTGCAGGACGCGGTCGCCGAGTTCGCGGGGTACCGCTTCGACCTGGCCGGCGAGATACCGGTCAGGGCCGTCCTCCTGCGGATCGCCGCACAGGACCACGTCCTGGTGCTGATGCCGCACCACATCGCCTGCGACGGCGCGTCCATGGCCCCGCTGGTCCGGGACCTGAGCACGGCCTACGCCGCCCGGGCCGCGGGCACCGCGCCCGACTGGCCCCCGCTGCCCGCCCAGTACGTCGACTACACCCTGTGGCAGCGGCACCTCCTGGGCGCCGAGGACGACCCGGACAGCCTGCTCGCGGCCCAGTGCGCCTACTGGCGCGCGGAACTCGACGGCGTCCCGCAGCCCCTGGAGCTGCCCACCGACCGGCCGCGCCCGCAGGTGACGAGCCACCGCGGCGACGCGGTGGAGCTGCCCCCGCTGGAGCCCGCCGCCCTGGCGCGGGTCGAGCGGCTGGCCCGGGAGCGCGGCGCGACCGCCTCGATCGTCCTGGAGGCCGCCCTCGCGGTCCTCCTGCACGGCCTGAGCGGCGAGGACGACCTCACCATCGGCTCCCCGATCGCCAACCGCACCGACGAGAACCTGACCGACATGGTCGGCTTCTTCGTCAACACCTGGGTGCTGCGCGCCCGCCTCGGCGGCGGGTCCACCTTCGCCGAGCTGGTCGACCAGGTCCGTACGAAGTCCCTCGCGGCGTACGACCACCAGGACGTGCCCTTCGAGCGCCTGGTGGAACTCCTCCGGCCGCGGCGCTCGACGGCGTACTCCCCGCTGTTCCAGGTGGCCTTCGCCTGGCAGAACTTCGCCCCCTCGGACGTCGACCTGCCCGGCCTGCGGGCGGAGGTGGTGGAGGTCCACAACCGCACCACCAAGTTCACGCTCTCCTTCAACCTGGCCGAGCTGCCCGGGCGGGGCGTGGTCGGCGCCCTGGAGTACGCCACCGACCTGTTCGACCGGGACACGGTCCGGGCGATCGCCGACCGCTACGTCCGCCTGGTCGAGCGGCTGGCCGCCGACCCGCACACGCCCCTGGGCCGGTTCGACCTGCTGGAGCGGGGCGAGCGCGAGCGGATCCTCGGCACCTGGAACGACACGGCCGCGCCGAGGCCCGGCCGGAGCGTCCCCGAGCTGTTCGCGGAGCAGGCGGCCCGGACGCCCGACGCCCCGGCGGTGGTGGACGGCGCGCGGCGGTCGACCTACCGCGAGCTGGCGGAGCGGTCCGACCGCCTGGCCCGGCTCCTCACCGGGCGCGGCGTGGGCCCGGAGTCGACGGTCGGCCTGGCCCTGCCCCGCGGCCTGGAACAGGTCACCGCCGTCCTGGCCGTCCTGAAGGCGGGCGGCGCCTATCTGCCCCTGGACCCGGACCACCCGGCCGAGCGCCTCTCCGCCATGCTCCGGGACAGCTCGCCCGCCCTGGTGCTGACCGACTCCGCCACCGCGGACCGGCTGCCGCCGGGCGGTGTCCCCCACCTCGTCCTGGACGCCGCCGAGACGCTCACGGAGATCGCCGGTGCCGCCGGGCCGTTCACCGCGCCGGCGGCCCACGCGGACCAGCTCGCGTACGTCATGTACACCTCTGGCTCCACCGGTACGCCCAAGGGCGTCGGGGTCACCCAGCGGGCCGTGGCGGGCCTGGCCCTGGACAGCCGCTTCGCCGACGGGCACGAACGGGTCCTGCTCCACTCCAACCAGGCCTTCGACGCCTCCACGTACGAGCTGTGGACCCCGCTGCTCCGGGGCGGCACCGTCGTCGTGGCGCCGCCCGGACTGCTGGACGCCGAGGCCCTGTCCCGGCTCGTCACGGCGGAGCGGGTGAGCGCGGCCTTCGTGACGATCGGCCTGTTCAAGGTCGTCGCCGAGACGCGGCCGGAGTGCTTCGCGGGCCTGCCCCAGGTGTGGACGGGCGGCGACGTGGTGCCGCCCGCCGTCGTCCGGCGGGTCCTGGAGGCCTGCCCGGACCTCCAGGTCGTCGACGCCTACGGACCCACCGAGGCGACGACCTTCGCGACCGCCCACCCGGTGTCCCGCGCCGGGGAGCTGCCGGACCGGCTCCCGATCGGGCGGCCGCTGGACAACACGCGCGCCTACGTCCTGGACGGCGCGCTGCGGCCGGTGCCGCCGGGCGTGCCCGGGGAGCTGTACCTGGCGGGGGAGGGCCTGGCCCGCGGCTACCTGGGCCGGGCCGCCCTGACCGCGGAGCGGTTCGTGGCCTGCCCCTTCGGCCCGGCCGGTGAGCGGGCGTACCGCACCGGGGACGTCGTCGCCTGGACGGAGGAGGGCCGCCTCGTCTTCCACGGGCGCGCCGACTCCCAGGTCAAGATACGCGGCTTCCGCATCGAACCCGCCGAGGTCGAGGCCGCGCTCACCGCGCACCCGGACGTCGCCCAAGCCGTGGTGACCGTCGCGGGCGACGCCACCGACGTCGGCGGCAGGCATCTGGTGGCACACGTGGTCCCGGTCGACACGGCGGCCGCGGGCGCCGCGGGCGCGGAACTGACGGCCGCGCTCCGCGACTTCGTCGCGGCCCGCCTGCCCGCGCACATGGTGCCGTCCGTGCTCGTCACCATCGAGCGGCTGCCGCTCACCCCCAACGGCAAGGTCGACCACAAGGCGCTGCCGCGACCCGGACACCCCGGCGGCGCGGGCGGCGCGGACGGCCGGCAGGAGCCGCGCACGCCGCAGGAAGAGGTCCTGGCACGCCTGTTCGCGCAGATCCTGGGCGTCGAACGGGTGGGCGTCGACGACAACTTCTTCGACCTGGGCGGCCACTCCCTCGGAGCCACCCGCCTCGTGGGACACCTCCGCAAGATGCTGAACGTGGACGTACCGGTACGCGTGGTCTTCGAGACCCCGACGGTCGGGGCCCTCGCGGCCCGCCTGAGCGCCGGCTCCGACGTGGACGGCCCCACCGACCCGTTCGGCGTGGTCATGCCCCTCAAGGGCGGCGGCGCCCGACCCCCGGTGTGGTTCCTCCACCCCGGCAGCGGGCTCGCCTGGTCCTACCTGGGCATGGCCACGCGGTTGGGCGACCGGCCCGTGTACGGCATCCAGGCGCGCGGCTTCGACGGCTCACCGGTGCCGGAGAGCTTCGCGGACATGGTGCTCGACTACGCGGAACAGATCCTCGCGGTCCAGCCGGACGGCCCCTTCCACCTGCTCGGGCACTCCCTGGGCGGCCCCCTGGCCCACGCGGTCGCCGCCGAGCTCCAGCGGCGTGGGCACGAGGTGCCGGTGGTGGGGATCCTCGACGCGGTCCCGAGCGACTGGTTCGCCGAGCACCGGGAGGCGGTGCTGCTCGACCGTTCCCAGGCGCGCGAGTTCCTCGACAGCTACCTCCCGGGTGACCAGGACAGCGAGGAGCGCCGGTCCGTCGTCGAGAACGGCTCGGCCCTCATGGTGCGGCACGTGCGGATGGTGGGGGAGTTCGCCCAGCCCACCTACCGGGGCACCGTGCTGTTCTTCCGGGCCACGCGGAGCACCGGACCGGAGGCCCGGCTGTGGGCCCCGTACGTCGAGGGCGACGTGCTCGCGTACGACATCGACGCCACGCACTACGGTCTCACCGCGCCGGAACCCGCGGCGGAGATCTGCGCCGTCGTGAACCGCCACCTGCGCGACTGAGCCGCCGCCGACGGCCGCCCCCGGTCGCCGGGGGCGGCCGTCGCGCGCGTACGGCGCGCCGCCGGGCAGCCGTCGCGCGTACCCGGGGAACGCAGGGGCGGCTCTCGCGCGTCCCCAGGGGAACACGGGCGCGGCGCGAGTCGTTGATCCGGGCACGGGCACGGGGCGGCGGGTTCCGGGCCACCGCGCGCGGGGTGCCGGTCGTCCTGTCGCCCGGCCCGGGGTGAGGCGACGTCGGACGCGCTGTCCGCTGCGAGGAGGCGATGGTGGCTGGAAAGGGCACGTGGCTGTTGGTGGGCGCCGTGGCCGCGGCCTGCATGCTGCTCGTCGGTCCCAGCGCGCCGAGCAGCCCCCTCCACGTCCAGGGGCCGCCGGACGGGGCCGCCAGGGACGTCGACGTCAGGCCCGACCGGGTCATGACGTGGAACATCTGCAACCCCTGCGACACGAGCAACGCCGGCCGTGCGGCGGAGATCGCCCGGTTCGCGCCCCAGGTCATCGGCCTGCAGGAGGCGTGCGTGCGGGACGTGGAGAAGATCCGGGACTACCTGGAGGGCCTGTACGGGCTGGTGTACCACGTCGAGTACGGGACGGTGCTGCGCAACCGGGGCCGCTGCGGGGGCTGGCCGTGGCGCCCGGGCGCGTTCGGCCAGGCGATTCTCTCGGCGGCGCCGATGACGGACCGCGTGAGCGTGGAGTACCCCGACGGCGGCTCCGAGGACCGCGGGTACATGGCGGTGACCACCGAGGTGGGAGGCCGGTCCGTACGGGTCTTCAACACGCACCTCGCGCAACGCCGCCAGGAGGCGGTCCGCGCGGCCCAGACCCGGGTGCTCGCCGAGCAGATCGCCCGGCACGACCGCGCGATCGTGCTCGGCGACTTCAACGCCGTGCCCGCCGCCCCCGAACTGTCCCCGTTGTGGCCCCTGGCCACGGACGCGGACGCCCGGTGCCGCCCCCTGTCCAGCGGCACCTGCGAGCCGACCACCGACTGGCAGCTCAAGTTCGACTACGTCTTCCTGCGCGCCCTCACCCCTCGCGCCCAGGGCGTGCACCCCTCCCGGTACTCGGACCACCACCTGGTGCACACCGACCTGCGCACCACGTCACGGAGCTGACCGCCTCCCGCCTCCGGCAGGGGGCGCCTACCGCCCGCCGAACCGCCAGGGGTGCACCTCGGTGCCGGCGTACCGGCCCGGGGTCAGGACGGCGCGCGCCATGACCGGGTCCGCCGCCCGGACCAGCGCGGCCGTCCCCAGCCAGAGGCTGCCGTCGTCGGACAGCAGCGGCCCGTAGGCGATCAGCTCGTCCTGGTCGGGCGGCAGTGCGAGGTCGACGGCCTGCCCCTCGCCGAAACCGAGTACCAGGTACCGGTGGCCGCCGGACCGGCCGCCGGGGAAGTCCCACATGGTGCGCCCCAGCGTGTTGCGCCACCGCCGCAGGAGCACGTCCCGGTAGACACCGGCCTGGTAGTTCGGCTCGTCGAAGGCGAACGCGCGGGCCGCGGCGGGACCGGGCAGGTCGACGAGGTGCACGCTGCCGGTGGGGGTGTCGCCGTCGTCGGCGAGGGTCGGGCCCCGGGCGATCATCTCCTTCGCGTACCGGTCCATGTAGGACCAGTGCTCTTCGAGCAACTCGTCGCGCAGGGGCAGGGAGCCGGACCGGTCGCGGTGGTAGCAGAGGAACTCCATGCCTCATGTTCTCCCCGGTGAGGCGCCCGGGGCGAGCCGGTTTCCGCGCGCCGGCCGCACCACGGGCCCCCTGCCGGTGGGGCCGGGGCGCGGCGGTTGCACGGCGCCCCCTTCCGGCGGGGCCGTGGTCAGCGCTCGGGGAGGTCGGTGAAGTGGCGGATGAACACGTCCGACGTGCCGTTGGTGTCGTCGGGCACGATGTCGTCGGCCGCGGACTGGAAGACCACGTGGCGTCCGCCGGCGCTGACGGCGTCGGCCCCTGCCGTGGCGGGCTGCCGGGAGACGGTCCGGTCGGTGCCGGTGTGCAGGTCGCGCAGGACGAGGGCGGGACCGGTGGTGTCGTGCGGGGCGTACAGGAGGTGGCGGCCGGTGGGGTCGATGGCCAGGCCCCGGACGTTCGGTACGCGTTGCGCGGTGCCCGAGCCGACGTCGTGGACGTATGTGTCGGGGCCCGAGCGGTGGACGACCTTGCCGCCGTCGTCGCTGAGCTGGACCAGGGAGGCCGTCGCGGAAGGACCTTCGAGCGGGCCGGAGGAGGTGCCGGTGGTCCGGTCCCACACGAACACGTCCCCGGCCCGGCCGTCCTGGTAGGCGACACGGCGGCCGTCGCCGCTGATCGACGGCCGGGACGTGGAGGTGTGGCCGAGGTCGGCGACGGTCTCCTTGGTGCCGGTGTCCTGGTCCTGCACCTCGACGCGCTGGCCGGACAGCGGTGGCCTGAAGGTGACGGCGAGGGCGAGGTAGCGGCCCTCCGCGCTCAGCGAGGGCTGACCGCAACTGTGCGCCGAGCAGTTGACCCCGGCGATCGCTCCCGTGCTCACCTGGTGCGAGAAGGTCCGCACGTCGCGCATCCACGGCGTCGCATAGGCGAGATACGCCCCGTCACCGCTGATCACCGGGGGCTGGAGCGGCGGGTACGTCCCGACCCGCTTGGTCTGCCCGGCCGACCGGTCGCGCACGTACGCCACGTCGCCCTGCGGGAAGCTGCCGGGCACGAGGTTCCCCGCTGACGACGAGAAGACGACGTGGCGGCCGTCGGGCGTGATCGAGGCCCCGGCGGAGGCGCCGTCGCCCTGGGTGCCGTCGGCCGCGACACTGAGCCTCTCGACACCGGTCCCGGGGTCGTCCGCCACGCCCCGGGCATCGGCCGAGGCGGCCGCGGGCAGCACCGCCGTGACCGCGCAGACCGCGACCACCGCGCTCAGGGCACCCCGCAGGCGTCTGGTGGAACTCCGCTGGGCATGACCCCTCATACTTCCCCCCGGGCAAGGACACGTTTCCTCCTCCGATTCCCCGCCGGAGGCCCACAAGCAGGGAACCGTGACGGCGCTGCGGGGTCAATGCGTCACTTGACGTATTGAGGGGCGGAAGCGGCGCCCCCGGAGCGCTCCCGCCCGCGGTACCTGTTAGGTACCATCCAGGTATGCCGTCGCTGAATGTGTCCTTCACGGACGAGGAGATGCAGGCCGTGCGCGCGGCCGCCGCCGCCGAGGGCAAGAGCCTCAAGCAGTACCTCCACGACCTCGGCGTCCGCGAGCTGCACCGGCGGCAGTTCGTCGCCGGCTGCGGGGCGTGGGCGGACCGGCTGCGGGGCGAGTTCGACGAGGCGTTCCCCGAGGAGAAGCCGCCCGGCGACGGGGCCGCGGCCGCCTGATGGTGCTGTACGTCGACGTCTCCTGGCTCCTGGACGTCCAGGAGGCCGCGCTCGGGCACGACGACGTGTCCGTCTCCGACTACTCGGCGCTGGTGGCCGCCGTCGCCCGGCACAAGACGCGGCTGCCCACCCTGGAGGCCTCCGACCCGGACGCCGCCTGGCGCGCCGCCGCGCTCCTGCACACGATCGTGCGCCTGGAGCCGCTGCCGCACCGCAACAGCCTCTTCGCCGCCTTCGTCGCCGCCCAGTACATGGCCCAGTCCGGCGAGGGCATCGACCCGCCCTACGGGGCCCTGTCGGACCTCGTGCGCACGGTGCGCGACGGGCGGTCGCGGGTCGGCGCCGTCGCCGCCGCGCTGCGGTCCTGGAGGCTGTGACGCGGCCCGTCGCGGCGCGCGGCACGTCTCGTACGGACGTGCGGGGCGATCGCCCGATCGTGAGTTCGCCCCTTCCGGCGCCCGGCGCGGCGCGATCCTGAGCGGGGCGGTGCGTGACCGGCACCGCTCGGACGCGTGGGACGGAAGGGGCGGGCGTGACGAGGAGTGAGGGACGGTACGGGGGCCCGGAGGAGCAGGCGCTCCTCCTGGCGGCCGGGTTGGCCGATCTGGCGGTGAGCACCCTGGGGTCGGCTCTGAGTACGGTACGCGGGCTGCTGCGCCGCTCGGACACCGCGGAGCTGGCCGCGGAGGCCGAGCGGGACCTGAGGGCCCGCGGGCGCCTCGTACTGGACCGGTACGCGGCCGTGCCCCCGGCCCACCTTGAGGTCCTCGCCCGGCACGCGTCGGCCCGGCGGGCCGCGGGCGATGGCTGAGCCCTGGGAGCCGGCCGCGTTCAAGGGTCGCGTCGACGGGGTGCTGCGCGACTTCGTCGCGCGGGAGGCCGACCAACTGGCGGCCCTCGACCCCGTGTTGGGCCCGGTGGCCGAGCAGGTGGAGGCGGCCGTCGCGGACGGCAAGCGGCTGCGCGCGGCGTTCTGCTACTGGGGCTGGCGCGCGGCGGGGCAGCCGGACAGCGACGCGCTCGTGCGCGCGGCGGCCTCCATGGAGCTGGTGCACGCCGCCGCGGTCGTGCACGACGACCTCGTCGACGACAGCCCGCTGCGGCACGGCCGGCCCACCGCGCACGTCGCGCTGCGCGCGGCCGTACGCCGCCGCCCGCGTGCCGTCGCCGCCGCCCGTTCCTTGGCGATGCTGGTCGGGGACCTGCTGATGGCGCTGGCCGGGGAGCTGTTCACCACCAGCGGCCTGCCCGCGGCGTACCTGGCCCGGGCCCGCCCCCTGTGGTCCGTGCTCGCCCGCGAACTGGTCGCGGGCGAGTGCCTGGACATCCTGCGCACCGGCGCGGAGCCGGACACCGCGGCGTCGCTGAAGGTGATCCGGTACAAGACCGCCAAGTACACCGTCGAGCAGCCCCTGCTGATCGGCGGCGCGCTGGCCGGGGCCGGCGGACGGCTGGGCGAGGGCTACCGCGCCTACGGGCTGCCGCTGGGCGAGGCGTTCCAGTTGCGGGACGACCTGCTCGGCCTGTTCGGCGACCCCGGACGCACCGGCAAGGCCAACGCCGACGACGTGCGCGCCCACCGCCCCACCGCGCTCCTCGCGGAGACCTGGCGCCTCGCCGACGCGGTCGAGCGGGAACGCCTGCGCGCCCTGCTCGGACGGCGCGACCTGGACGCCGACGGCCTCGACGCGGTCCGCGAGACGATGCGCCGGCTGAAGGCGCCCGACCGCGTCGAGGACATGATCACCGCACGCGTCGGGACGGCCCTCGCCGCCCTGCGCGAGCTGGACGTGCCGGCGCACGCGGCCACGGCCCTGACCGCGCTGGCGCGCACCGCGACGGACCGCTCGACCTGACCCCCGGGCCGGCGGACCGCGCTCTTCGGCCCGTCGCCCCGCGGAAAGCCCCTTCCCCCACCAGGAGTTCGGCATGACCCGCACCGCAGAATTCCAGACGCGACCCGCACCGTAGGAGGGCGGCATGACCCACACCGAGGCGTCGATGGACGCCCTGCGCCGGACCGGTGACGACCTCGCCGACGCCACCGTCGCCACGCTCTTCGAACGGGGCGAGGTGGGCACCTTCAACACCCTGATGCGCTACGTCTCCGCCGCGGGCGCACCCCTTCCGGACGGGCTGCCCGAGGTCGCCCGGGAGTACCTCCGGACGACCGCCGCGCCACCGTCGTGGGTCGACTGGGACGAGATGGAGAAGGCCCGGCTGTTCTTCATCGACAACAACGTGCACATCTCCACCGCGCTGTCCTTCGCCTCCATGCCCGCCTGCTACGTCGTACCGCACGTGGCGAGGCTCCTGTCGACCACCCACGGGCTGAACTACCCCTCCAAGCGCATGGCGGAGACCGGCCAGTTCACCGTCCTGCTCATGCGGCCCGACGCCTTCGAAGCCGGCAGCCGCTTCATCCCCGCCGCGCAGAAGGTCCGCCTGCTGCACGCCTCCATCCGCCACCACCTCACGCGCGAGAACCGCTGGGACACCCGGGCCCTGGGGGTGCCGATCTGCCAGGAGGACATGATCGGCGGGCAGATGTTCTTCTCCCTGCTCGTCCTCGACTCGCTGCACCGCCTCGGCATCCACATGTCGCAGGAGGGCGCGGAAGCGTACTACTACGCGTGGCGCGTGGTCGGCGCGATGCTCGGCGTCGACCAGGACGCCGTCCCCGCGACGCTGGACGAGGCCCGCGCGTTCCTCGACCTGTACATGATCCGGCACATGGGGCCCTCCGCCGAGGGCACCCACCTGACCCGGCAGCTCGTCGACCTCTACGAGGACGTCGTGCCGGGCACCTTCTTCGACCCCGTCGTCTCCGCCCTGATCCGCTACCTCGTCGGCGACACCTGCGCGGACTGGCTGGAGGTGACCCGCACCCCGTGGGACACCCTCGTCAAGGCCGTGCCCCGGCTGCTGGGCGTGCTGGAGACCGTCGAGGACCGCTCCCCGCTCGGCGCCTGGGCACTGGACCGCCTCGGCCACCTCACCACCGTCCTGGAGCTGTCCTCCCTCACCCGCGGGCGCGTGATGCACTACGCCATCCCCGAACAGCTGAAGAAGGACTTCGGCGTCAGCGCCACCGTGCCCCCGTCCCGCCGCTGGACACCGCCCGCCGCCACGATCCCGTAGGAACAAGGAGCTACGGCAACCACAGGCTCACCCCGGGTGCGGCAGGTCCATCAGCGCGAGGCGGGCCGGGTCGGTCACGACCGTCATGCCGGTGATCCGGCCGTCGGCGACGGTGAACGCCACGACTGAGAGCGGGGTGCCGTCCTCGCGCCATGAGACGAGGCCCGGGCGGCCGTTGACGAGCGCCGCCCGTCCGTGCGCGGCCGCGCCCGCGGACAGGCGCGCGCCGGCCGCGACCTTGGTGGCGCCGAGGGTGACGACCACGCCCGAGGGGGTGTCGACGGTCAGCTCCACCTCCGGGTGGAGTACGCGCAGCAACTCCTCGAAGTCGCCACGGCGGGCCGCCGCCAGGAAGGCCCGGACCACCTCCCGCTGCTCCCGCCCGGCCGCTCGGTCGCCCGCACCTTCCTGCGGGCGCGGCTGGCGAGCATCTTGGTGGCGGCGGTGGACTTGCCCAGGATGCGGCCGATCTCGTCGAACGGCACCGCGAACAGGTCGTGCAGCACGAACGCCAGCCGCTCGCTCGGCCCGAGGGAGTCCAGGACGACGAGCAGCGCGAGCCCGACCGAGTCGGCGAGCACCGCGGCGTCCTCGGGCACGGGGCCGTCGTCGAGGATCACCACGTACTCGGTCAGGCGGTCGCCGTAGGCAGCCTCCGGGCGGGCATGACGCGCGCGCAGCACGTCGAGACTGATCCGGCCGACCACCGTGGTCAGCCATCCGGCCAGGTTGTGGATGGCCGCGGTGTCCTGGCGGAACAGGCGAACTCGGCTGCCTTCCCGCCTCTGACCAGCTCATTTGAGGCTGCCGACGCCGTGATCGGGCTAGGTTCTGTCTCTTTGGTCAGCGTCGGGCCCAGATGAGGATGCCTGCGAGGTGGAGTGCGGCCTGGTAGGCGAGCGCGAGCTTGTCGGTTCGTGTGGCCAGGCCGCGCCACTGCTTGAGGCGGTTGATGCATCGCTCGACGGTGTTGCGCTGCTTGTATGCCTCGCTGTCGAAGGCGGGTGGGCGGCCGCCGAGCCGGCCTCGCCGCATGCGGTGGCCGACCTGGTCGGACGACTGCGGAATGACCGTACGGATGCCCCGGCGCCGCAGGTGGGTGCGGATGGCTCGTGAGGAATTCGCACGGTTGTGGACGCTCACGTAATTCCCCAGGCGGAAGTTCACGTAATTCCCCAACTGCTGACGGGAGCCGGTGAGGCGGTCCGGGTCAGTCCCACCAGAGCACGACGAGAAGCTGCCGTTGGGATGCGCCGTGGTAGAACTCGCACATGGCGTTGAAGTGCTCCAGCAGGTACTTTTTTGGGGCCGCCGACGATCTTGTCTGCACCGTTGCCGATCAGGGAGGCGGCCCCAGCTTCATCTGTCGGCAGAGCGGCCAGGAGGGCCGGGAATTCGATCTGCTTCTCCGCAGCTCAAGTGGCTGGCGTTGCGGAGTTGCTCGGGCCCGCTCACCTTCCTTTACGGCAACAGGAGCAGACGCGTCCGGCTGCTGTTCGTCGGCTCGGTCGCCGGGTCGGCTCGGCCAACTGCGGTCTGGGCATGGGCATCCGGTGTGGGACGCGGGGGCGGCTTGTGCGGTCGGCGGGGTTTGGCCCCGAGCTACGGCGTGAGCGACGGCCACGATCTCGGCTGGGTGGGCGCCCATGAGCAGGTAGCCGTCGGCACCTGCTGCCAGGTAGGCGTCGGCCCCTGCTGCCAGGGAGCATCGGCCCCCGCTGCCAGGGCCTGGAAGACGCGGCAAGCGGAACTGTCAGGCGCTGAACCCACGACGGCACCACGCATCGCATACTCCACTCTGGCTGAAAAGTGATGTGCCCCACAGCGGAAAATCCGTATGAACGCGCAACGGTCCGCGGGTCATACTGATTGCCATGGCGTCGACGGCCGCATCCGTGGGTGCCTGCTGTTCGCTGCTGCGTGCGGGGCTCAAGTGCCTGGCCGAGCTGTCGCGTTCGATGGACCTCCCGGGGTTCGTCGACGCCGAGGGGGGACTGGTGGGCCTTGCCGTGTGCACCGAAGCGGGCCTCTGCCGCCGGGACCGGGGGTCGTGTGTTCGCCCGGATCCGCGCTTGCCTCGACTCGTGCCCTCACTGCGGTATCCCCGTGTGCCGCGCTGATTCCGGCTCGATCCGCAAGGGCACCTGTATCCACCACGGCTGGTCCTGCGGCCTGGCCGTCGCGATGGTGAGCGAGCTGAAGCGGCCGGAGCGTGCCGAGTCGTCCGACACCACCGCGCGGGACCCGGCCGGGGCGCCGTACGCCGCGTCGCCCCACCGATTGATCCTCGGCACCCGGAATCCGGAGCGGGGGCCGCTCGGGGCCGTGGCCCGGTACAGGGACGCGATGTCCGACCATGCTGATCAAGGAGCGGTCGTGGTCGGCGGCGTGCACGAGCGGGAGTTGGAAGACGACTGGAAGCCCGCTCCGTGTGAGCTTGAGCAGAGTCCTTACGTTCGCTCGCGATCTTCTGCCGCAGCGTTATGCCTGGGCGGCGTGGCGGAAAGGAGTCAGGCATGAGCCTTCGTGCGCTCGCCCGCATGTATGCCGACGGCGAATTGTCGACGACGGAGGTACTGGCCGAACTCGACAGGCGCGTGGACATTCCTTTGTCCGAGGGGCAGCGCGGCCTGTGGGCACTCGCCAAGATGGAACCGGAGACGTACGCGTACAACGTTCCCGTGTGCTTTTCTTTTGCGGACGTGGATCCTGAGGCGCTTCAGGCTGCATTCCGCGACACGCTTTCCCGGCATCCGCTTCTTTCGGCCACGGTGCGCGAGACGGATGACGGGCCGCTTTTGTCCCACGGAGACGCGGACGGTTTCTTCGTCGAGCACGTGGACATTTCCGATGTGCCGTCCGGTCGGGTGCTGGACTCTTTGCAGGAAAGGGCGAGGCGGCCGTTCGACCTGGCCGGCGGTCCCTTGACCAGGCTGGCTGTCCTGCGCCGCTCCTCGTCCGAGGCGTACGTTCTGCTGGTCGTCCATCACCTCGTGATCGATGGGGTGTCGGGGCGACTCGTCATCGACACGCTGTTCAGTTCGTACCGGGCGCGGGTCGAGGGCCGGGACGTGCCGACCGAGGTGGGCTCCGCCTCCTTCGGTGACTTCGTCGCGTGGGAGCGGGACGTACTCGCCGGGGAACGCGCTGAGGAGGACCGCGAGTTCTGGGTGCGGGAACTCGCCGGGGCGGACGCCCTCACAGGGTTACCCTCGCAGGTGGCTCTGGAGCAGGACGCGCTTCATGTGGGCGAGGTACACACCAGCCGGCTGCCGAAAGAGCAGGCCGCCGCCGTCGCGGCCTTCACCGCTTCGCATGAGATCAGCCCGGGGATCTTCTTCCTGGCGGCCTTCCTGACGCTGCTGCACCGGTACACCGGCAGCGAGGACCTTGTCATCGGGATGCCGGTGACCGGGCGCCCGACGGAACGCTTCGACCCCGTCGTCGGCTGCTTCGTCAACACCCTGCCCATCCGGAGCAGGCCAGAGGCTTCAGAGGAGTTCACGTCGTTCGCCCGGCGCGTACAGTCCACGGTGCTCGACGTACTTGAGCACGGGACCTACCCGTTCCACCGGATCGTGGACGATCTCGGTGTGCGGGGCGCGAATCCGCGGTCGCCGCTCTACCAGATCGTGTACAACTACCAGGATTCCGCTCTCTCCGGATACCTGGGCGAGCGGGCTCGCGCCACCGGTGAGACGGACTTCGAGCTGGTCGACGGGCTGTACCAGCTGGGTGAGTACGACCTCACGGTGGATGTGGCTCCCGGTGACGGGTTCCTGGTGAACTGGAAGTACCACCCCGACGCGTACTCGGCCCACGCCGTCGAGGGCATGGCGAGACACTTCGCCACCCTGGTAGACAGCGTCCTCGCCTCGGACGGACAGTCGCCGATCGGCAGACTAGACCTGCTCGACGACGACGAACGGCGCCGTGTCATCGAGGCATGGAACCGCACCGAGGTCGACTACCCCGCGCATCGGACGTGCTGGGATCTCTTCGCGGAGCAGGCAGAGGCGAACCCGGAAGCCCAGGCGCTCACCTGCGGGGAGCGGACCCTCACCTATCGTGAACTCGCTGATCACAGCTTGGCCGTTGCCCAGGCGCTGACGCGTCAAGGCGTCGGCCCCGGGGACGTGGTAGGGGTCTGCTACGAACGGTCACTCGACCTCGTTGCGGCCCTCCTCGCCGTCATGAAGCTCGGCGCGGTGTACCTGCCCTTGGACAGCCGACTGCCGGCGGAACGCCTCTCCTACATGGTCGAGGACAGTGGCGCGCAACTCGTCATCTGCCATGAGGCGGTGCTGGACAGGCTGGCCGCCGTTCGGTCGCCGAAGGCGAGACTGCACCCGACAGACCGCCAGGACGATCAGGCCGCCCACGCCGGGGCAGAGGCAGGGGCAGCGGCGGGGGACACGACCGCCGACGCGCCGGACTCGCGAGCCTCCACACCTCAAGCCGCCTACATCATCTACACCTCGGGCAGCACGGGAAAGCCCAAGGGCGTCGTAGTTCCCCACGCGGCGCTGACCAATTTCCTGCTGGCCATGGCGCGCACGCTGGACGTGGCCTCCAGTGATCGGCTGCTGGCCCTCACCACGCACAGCTTCGACATCGCCGCCCTGGAGCTCTACCTCCCGCTGATCACCGGCGGGCAGGTCTGCGTCTGTGAATCGGCCACGGCCGCCGATGCCACGTTGCTGGCCGAGAAGATCGCCGACTGGCGGCCCACCCTCATGCAGGCCACCCCGGCGACCTGGGCCATGCTGGTGCGCGTCGGGTGGCAGAACACCGAGGGCGTCAAGGTGTTGTGCGGCGGCGAGGCGTTGCCCGAGGGCCTGAAGGACCAACTCGTGGCACGCGGCGAGGCCTGGAATCTGTACGGGCCCACGGAGACGACCATCTGGTCAGTGGCCAAGCGGCTGCGCCGTGAGGAGCCGGTGACCATCGGCAACCCCCTCGCGAACACCCAGCTGTACGTCCTCGACCAGAACCTGAGCCCCCTGCCGGTCGGCGTGACCGGCGAGCTGCACATCGCGGGCGACGGGCTCGCCCTGGGATATCACCGCAAGCCGGAGTTGACGGCTGAGCGCTTCGTGGCCAACCCGTTCGCGCCCGGACGCCTTTACCGGACCGGCGACCGCGCGCGCCGACTGCCGAACGGCGAGATCGTCGTCCTGGGCCGGATGGACCACCAGGTCAAACTGCGCGGCCACCGCATCGAACTCGGCGAGATCGAGGCGGTGCTCAACGCCCAGCCAGGGATCGGCCGAAGCGTCGTCCTGCTCGAACATGTCGGCCTGTCGGACAGGCTCACGGCCTACTACACCGGGAGTGGGGACGTACCGGTCGATGTCGCGCTGCTGCGCGCGGAACTCGCCACCACCCTGCCCGCCTACATGCTGCCCGCCGCATTCGTGGCCCTGGACGCCTTTCCGCTCACCGCGCACGGCAAGGTCGACCGGGCGAAGCTGGCCGAGGCCGCCCGGACGGTGGCGCTCCCGGCCGCCGAAAGGCCCGTCGCCGAAAGGGCGGCCGCCGAAGGGCCGGCCGCCGAAAGGCCGGTGGCCGTGCTCGCCATCGAGCGGACCGTACGCGGGATCTTCGAAGAGGTGCTCGGCTCGCGGGATATCGATCGTGCCGCGGGCTTCTTCGACATCGGCGGAGACTCGTTCGCGGCCATCGAAGCGGCGGCGCGGATCAACCGTGAGTTCGGCTGTTCGTTGCGGCCCACCAGCGTTTTCGCGCACCCCTCCGTCGCGGCGATGGCCCGGCACCTGACGGGGCTGCTCCCTGCCGGGCAGGCGGCAGCGGCGCAGCCGGTCGAGCCCGAGCGGCAACCTGATCCGCGCCCTGCCGCTCCGGCGGCCGTCGACGCCTCGCTCGCTGACGCGATCGCGGTGATCGGTATCTCCTGCCGCTTCCCCGGAGCCATGGACCACCGTGAATTCTGGTCCGCGCTCGTGGAAGGACGCAGCGGCGGCACCTCGTGGTCAGTGGAGGAACTGCGCGCGCTCGGAGTGCCGGAAGAGCTGATCACCCGACCCGGATACGTGCCGCAGCGGTCGGTCGTGGACGGCAGGGCGGAGTTCGACGCGGCGTTCTTCGACATTTCCCCCCGCGACGCCGAGTTCATGGACCCCCAGGCGCGCTTGCTGTTGCAGCACGCGTGGCAGGCGCTGGAGGACGCCGGTTACCGCCCGGAGGACGTCCCCGAGACCAGCGTCACCACGTCCACGAGCACGAACTTCTACCAGGCCCTGCTCCCGGCTCTGATGGCGAACGCGTCGGGTCCGCGGGTCCTGGCGAGTTCTGAGACCTACGCCGCGTGGCTGTTCGCCCAAGGCGGCACGGTGCCCGCCATGATTTCCACGAAGCTGGGCCTGCGCGGCCCCAGCATGGCGGTGAGCACCAACTGCTCCTCGGCGCTGAGCGCGGTGCACGTCGCCTGCCAGGGACTCCTGGCCGGCGATGTCGACCAGGCGATCGTCGGCGCGGCCAGCCTGTTCTCCGCGGGGGACCTGGGATACGTACACCAGCCGGGTCTGAACTTCTCGAGCGACGGGCGCAGCCGCGCGTTCGCCGACGGCGCCGACGGCATGTCCGGCGGCGAAGGGGTCGGCGTGGTCGTCCTCAAGCGCGCCAGTGAGGCGATCGCTGCCGGCGACCACGTGTACTGCCTGATCCGCGGCATCGCGGTGAACAACGACGGCGGCGACAAAGCAGGCTTCTACGCGCCCGGTGTGCGCGGCCAGGCCGAGGTGATCCGCAAGGCCCTCGACAAGGCGGGCACGGACCCGTCGACGATCAGCTACGTCGAAGCGCACGGCACTGGTACCAGGCTCGGCGATCCCATCGAGGTCGCGGCTCTGACCGAGGCCTACCGCCATTACACGACGCGCAGCCAGTACTGCGGCATCGGCTCGGTCAAGAGCAACATCGGCCACCTGGACGCGGCCGCGGGGATCGCAGGGCTCATCAAGGTAGCCCTGGCCTTGCAGCACGGAGAGGTTCCGCGAACTCTGCACTGCGACGTGCCCAGTCCGGAGATCGACTGGGACGAGTCGCCGTTCTTCGTGGCCGATCGGAATCTGCCGCTGGACGGTGACGAGCCCGCGCGTGCGGGACTGAGTTCCTTCGGGATCGGCGGCACCAACGCGCACGCGGTCCTGGAACAGGCGCCGACCGGTGCGCGGGCCGCCGGACGCACCGGCCCCCAGGCGGTGGTCCTCTCGGCCCGCGACGGGGAGCGGCTCGGCGTCCTCGTCCGGCAGCTTCTGGAGTTCCTGCCGGGATTCCGCGACGCGCACGGAGAGCTGGCGTCCCTCGCGTACACGTTGCAGGTCGGGCGGCGGGCGATGGCCGAACGAGTGGTCTTCGTCGCGCACGACGTCGACGAGCTGACGGCAGCCCTTCAGGGCTACGTCGAGCGCGGGGCGCGCGCAGCCGTGTTCGAAGGTACGGCCCGGCGGCCCGAAGACCAGCTGCTCGGCCTCTTCGATCGCCCCGGGGAGCTGCGAGACCTGGTTGCCGGGTGGCTCGAACAAGGGGAGTGGGACAAGATCGCGCCCCTGTGGGTCAACGGCGTCGACGTCGACTGGGGCGCCTACCACGGCGCGAATCCACCGGTGCGGGTGAGCCTGCCGACGTATCCCTTCGCTGCGAAACGGTACTGGCCTACTGCCGAAGCGGTATCGGTTCCGGTTCCGGCTCCAGTTCCGGTTTCTCGGGCCACCGACCCGCTCGACGCGGAATCGTTGCTCCTTGCCGCGGCCAGGCCAGAGAGCGTCGAGACGTTCCTGTCCGGCCGCGCGTCCGCCACAGAGGAGATGGACAGCCTCTCGCGCCCGCTGGTGCTCGCACAGCTCGTGGCGGCGGGACTCTTCGACGCGCCCGTTCGCCGCGACCTGATCGGGCGGAGGATCACGCTGTCCTTCGCCCCGTGGCTCGACCATACGGTGGCCGTGCTGCTGCGCCACGGGGAACTCGTACGCGAGGGCGAACACGTGGCCCCCAGGAAGGGTGCGCCAGGCCTCGAACAGGCGTGGCGCGCCTGGCGTGCTTGGAAGGACGCCCGTGCCGCAGATCTGGAGCTGGCGGCCAAGACCGGCCTGACCGAGCGCATGATCGAGGCCTTGCCCGAGATCCTGTCCGGGCGGACGAAGGCCACGGCGGTCATGTTCCCGGGCGGCTCGTTCGAGCTGGTCGAACCGGTGTACCGGGGGAACGCGACGGCCGACTACTTCAACGACGTGACGGCCGGCGCGGTGCGCGCGGAGGTGGAAGCCCGCCGCGACGGGGTCCGGCTGCTGGAGATCGGAGCGGGCACCGGCAGCACCAGCGAGCGTGTTTTCGCCCAGCTGAGGGGCCACGACCTCGCTGAGTACTGCTACACGGACATCTCGAAGGCGTTTGTGATCGACGCGGAGCGGCGGTTCGCCGACCGCGTGCCGTACTTGTCCTTCAGGACCTTCGACGTGGAGCGGGAACCCGGCGCACAGGGACTTGCCGCAGGCGCCTACGACATCGTCATCGCCAACAACGTCCTGCACGCCACCCAGGACATCGTGCAGGCCGTGCGTCATGCCAGAGCACTGCTGCGGCCCGGCGGAGTCCTCGTACTCAACGAACTCGCCCGGAACGACTGGTGGTCGCACCTGACCTTCGGGCTCCTCGAAGGGTGGTGGCGTTTCACGGACGGACGGCGCATCCAGGGCGGACCGGCGCTCTCCTCGCACGCGTGGCGCGAAGTGCTGCGGGAGTGCGGGTTCGACACGGTGGAGCTCCTTGCGGAGCCCGCCCGCGAGCTGGGCCAGCAGGTTCTGCTGGCGCGCGCCGGTTCGCCTGTCCCACGCCTGGATCTGCGGCCTGCCGCGCCCGGTTCGCTCAAGGGGCACGTCCGCTCGATCGAGGAGCACGTGCGCGTGAGCGTCGAGCGGGTCCTCGCCGAAACGCTGAAGCTGACCGCGGACGAACTCGCGGCCGACAAGCCCTTCGCCGACTACGGACTGGACTCGCTCACCGGCGTCTCCCTGGTGGACCGGCTCAACGACGCGCTGGGCACGGACCTCGATCCGAGTGTGCTGTTCGAGAACCCGTCGATTCGGCGGCTGACGAGTTTCATCGTGGAGGAGGAGGGCGCCGCACTTGTGGCCGCGGCCTCCGGGCCGTCCGGGGTCTCTGAGCCGTCCGCGGAGTCCGGGCCGTCCGTGGTGCCCGGGTCCTCCGTGGTACCCGGGCCGCCCGTGGTGTCCGAGCCCTCGCGCGGTGCCCGGGAGCCCGTCGCGATCGTCGGTATGAGTGGTCGGTTCCCGGGCGCCCGGGATGTCGACGAGTTCTGGGACCTGTTGGCCTCCGGCCGGGACGCTGTCTCGAAGGTGTCCCGCTGGGACCTCGCGTCGCTGGGCAGTGTGTGCCTGGACGGCGGTCTCCTGGACGGCGTCGACGAGTTCGACCCGCTCTTCTTCGGGATCTCCGGTGCGGAGGCCCTCTACATGGAGCCGCAACAGCGGCTGTTCCTGCAAGAAGCGTGGCGGGCGCTCGAGGACGCGGGTCACGCGGGCGAGTCGCTGGACCGCGACCGGTGCGGAGTCTACGTGGGCTGCGCCGCGGGTGACTACCTGGATCTGACGGGTCCTTCCGACTACCCGGGCCAGGCACTGTGGGGCAACATGAACTCGCTCGTGCCGTCCCGCATCGCGTACTACCTGGACCTGCACGGTCCGGCGATCGCGGTCGACACCGCGTGCTCCAGCTCGTTGGTCTCCCTCTACCTGGCCTGTCAGGCGCTGTGGGCGGGCGAGGTCACCACGGCGATCGCGGGCGGGGTCTACGTCCAGAACTCGCCGCGGCTGTATCTGGCGGCGTCGCGGGCCGGGATGCTGTCCCCGACGGGCCGGTGCCGTTCGTTCGACCAGGCGGCCGACGGATTCGTGCCCGCCGAGGGAGTCGGCGCGCTGGTCCTCAAACGGCTCTCGGACGCCGAGGCGGACGGCGACCACATCCACGGGGTGATCAATGGAATCGGGATCAACCACAACGGCACGACGAACGGCATCGCCGCGCCGAACGGGACCTCGCAGGAACGGTTGATCCGGCAGATCTATCAGGACTTCGACATCGACCCCGCGGGGATCGGCCTCGCCGAGGCGCACGGCACCGGAACCAAGCTCGGCGACCCGGTGGAGTTCCGGGCGCTCGATCGCGCCTTCCGCGGCTTCACGGACGCTGAGCGGTTCTGCTCGCTCGGCTCGACGAAGGCCTCCATCGGCCACGCGCAGGCCGCGGCCGGCGTGATCGGCGTCATCAAGGCACTGCTGGCGATGAGGCACGAGGTGCTCCCCGGTCTGCCCCACCACACCGCGACGAACTCCAGTGTCACGTTGGTCGGCAGCCCGTTCTTCGTACACACGGAGCCGAGGCGGTGGGCCGTGCCCGAAGGCGGCAAGCGGCGCGCCGCGATCACGTCGCTCGGCGCGAGCGGCACCAACGCCCACGCTGTCATCGAGCAGCCGTCGAAGATGCCCACGTCGGCGCGGGGCAGGGAGGACGGGACCCGGTTGATCGCGCTGTCGGCGGCGACGGAGCACGCCTTGCGCGAGCAGGTGGTCCGGCTCGCGCGCCACTGCCGCGAGCACCCGGACCTCGATGTCGGGGACGTGAGCCACACCCTTCTGCTCGGCCGCAGGCACCTGCGGCATCGATGGGCGAGCGTGGTCCGGGACATCGCGGAACTGGAAAGCCAGTGCACCGCCTGGCTCTCCGGGCAGGAGATGCCGTCGCGGAGCGCGGACTCCGGGTTGCAGGCACTCGCCCGACAGTTCCTTGACGGTGAGGCACCGGACTTCGCCGCGCTGTTCCAAGACGGCCGCTTCCGCCGCGTTCCGCTGCCCGGCTACCCCTTCGAGAGGGAACGCTATGCGCTGCCGGCCCGCGCGGTGGCAGACGAGGGGCCGCAGCGCGATGGGCGGGTCCTCACCGGCGACGAGTTCTACCTGCGCGAACATCAGGTGCAGGGGACCGGGATCGCCCCGGGGGCCATGTATCTGCAATGGGCGGCGGCAGCGGCGAGGCGCACCGCGAGCGACGCGCTCCGCCTGCACGACATCGTCTTCTTGCGGCCCCTGTCGGTGTCGGGGGTGCCGCGCACACTGCGGGTGGCTCTTCGCGCGGACGGCGAGGTCACTCGGTTCATGGTGTCGTCCACGGAGTCCGCCGGAGACGAGCCCGTTCTCCACTGTCAGGGCGAGGTGTCCGCCGAGGAGCCGACCTCTGCGCCGGCGCTCGATCTGCCCGCGCTGCTGCGGGATCTCCCGCCCGTGGAATTCGACCCCGCGCGCTTCTACGCCGAGTGGCAAGAGCGCGGTATCTCCTACGGCCCCACGTTCCAGGGGGTCGCGGCGGTGCACTGCGGCGACAATGCGGTGCTCGCCGAACTGCGGCTGCCCAGCACGGCGTCAGGAAGCATGGACGGCCCCGCCCCGCATCCGGCGCTGGTGGACTCGGCGATGCAGTGCATGCGATTGCTCGACGGCGACGGCGACGGCGACGACCGGGTCGGGCTGGTGTTCAGCATCAAGTCGGCCGAATTCCTCGCCCCCGGCGCGACCACCATGTGGGCCCTGATACGCCGTGCCCAGGACACGCGCGGCGCGAACCGGATCGACATCGACCTCGCGACCGGCGACGGCACGGTGTGCCTGCGTCTGCGGGGCATCGCAGGCCGTCGAGCCGAGCAGCCGCCGGATCCGGCGGGCGGCCTCGCCACGCTGATGCCGGTGTGGGATCCCGTTCAGCCGACGCCACCCGCGACGTGGCCGCAGCATTCCGCATCAGTGGGCATCATCGCGCCCCCAGGGCAGGCGCGGGACGTGCTCCTCGCGCGCTTGCCCGGCGCGCACGTGGTCGCGGACCCGTCGCAGCGTACGTACGACAGGCAGAGCACGCACGACAGGCAGAGCACGCACGACGACCTGGTGACGGCCCTCCGGTCCCTCCCGGAACTCGACCATCTGATCTGGGTGGCGCCCAGCGCCGTGGACGACCAGCCGGGTGCGGGCGTCGTCGAGGACCAGTCCAGCGGCTCGCTGCACGCTTTCCGCACGGTGAAAGCCCTTCTGGCCGCAGGGTACGGCGACCGCTCCTTGGGCCTGACCCTGATCACCGAGCGGGCGCACGCCGTCCATGAGGCCGAGGCGGTCGACCCGGCGCACGCGGGCGTGGCCGGCCTGGCGGGGTCGACCGCGAAGGAGTACCCCAACTGGCGGGTGCGGGTGGCGGACGTCCAGGACTACGACGCGCCTTCTCTCGCCGCGGTGCTCGACCTGGCGCCGGACCCGGACGGCAACCTGCGTATCCACCGCGACGGCCGCTGGCACGAGCAGCGGCTGATGACCGTCCAGCAGGCCTCGCCGACGTCCTCCCGGCTGCGACAGGGCGGCACGTACGTCATCATCGGCGGGGCGGGCGCCCTGGGCACGGTCATCAGCGAGTACGTGATCCGCCGGTACCGCGCCCAGGTGGTGTGGCTCGGACGCAGGCCGCGGGACACGCGAGTCGAGGCCGCCATCGCTCGGGCGACCGGCACGGACGGGCCCGCGCCGCTGTACCTGCAATCCGACGCCACCGACCTCGCGTCCCTGCGCGCGGCGAAGGACGAGATCGTACGACGGTTCGGCGCGGTGCACGGTGTCATCCACTCGGGCCTGGTGTTCTCGGGGGCGAGCCTGGCCCGGATGAGCGAGGCGCAGTTCGAGGACGTGCTGCGCGGCAAGGTCGACGCGAGCGTGCGGTGCATGCAGGTGTTCGGCGGCGACTCGCTCGATTTCGCGCTGTTCCTGTCCTCGATCAACTCGTACCTCAAAGCCATCAAGCAGGCGAACTACGCGGCCGCCTGCACGTTCCTCGATTCGTTCGCCCTGACGGTGCGACGCCGCTACGGCACTGTCGGCAAGGTGCTGAACCTGGGTTACTGCTTCAACAACGCACCCACCGAGGGAGAGCCGGGTGCGGTGATCGCGGCGCAGGCGCCGCTGATCCAGCCGGACGAGCTGACGGCGGCGATCGAACGGCTGTGCGCGGGACCGGTCAGCAGGCTGACGTTGATGAAGTTCAGTCCCGCGCTCAACAACCGGGGCATCGTTCTGGGCGACGACGATGTCATCCTCCCCGCGGCAGTGCCGTCGGATGCCGTGCCGTCGGACGCCGTGCTCGCCGACCTCCAGGAATCGGCGGTGGCGCCGGGCGGCGAACTGGAGCGGCTGCGCGCCCGCATCGCAGAGCTGACCGCGCTCGCGATCTGATCGCGGCCTTCGAAGGGACTGATCGTGAAAAAGCTGCTGCTCGACTTTCTCTGGTCCCATCTGTGCACGCTCGGCGCGTTCCGCGAATCCGGGCAGACTCCCCAAGCCGCACGGGAGGCGGCGGGCCTCGCGCCGGGGTACGGCGCCTGGTTCGACGAAAGCCTGCGCGTGTTGGAAGGGGCCGGCTACATCGAGCGGCAGGACGGCAGGATCCTGCTCGACGACGATGCCCCGCGGTACCGGCCGGTCGAGCAGCTGTGGCGCGAGTGGGAGACGGCAGAGCCCGCGTGGCAGGAGAATCCCGACCTCGCGGCCACCCACCTGCTGGTGGAGACCGCCTTGCGTGCCTTCCCCGACATCCTCAGCGGACGGCGGCCGACCACCGAGGTCCTCTTCCCCGGCGGATCGCTGGAGTTGGTGCAGAACGCGTACGAGACCAATCCGGCGTCCGCGTTCTTCAACCGGGTCCTGGCCGCCGAGCTGGTGGCGCGGCTGCGACGACGGCCCCTGAGGACGGATGGCGCGCGGATCCTGGAGATCGGCGCCGGCACGGGAGCCACGAGCGCCGTCGTCCTGGAGGCGCTGCGATCCGCGCGCCTGGACGTGCGCGAGTATTGCTACACCGACATATCAAGGGTCTTCCTGAACCACGCGGAGCGTTCGTTCGGTCTGGACAATCCTTCGCTTACCTGCGCGATTCTGGACATCGAGCGCCCGGTGGCCGCCCAGGGCCTCACCCTGGGCGGCTACGACGTCGTCATCGCCGCCAATGTCCTGCACGCCACCCGGGACATCCGCCACACCCTGCGCAACGCCAAGGCGCTCCTCAAGCCCGGCGGGCTGCTGGTCCTGAACGAGCTGACCGCGAACAATATCCTCAGCCAGTTCTCCTTCGGCCTCCTGGACGGATGGTGGCGCTATGAGGACCCGTACCTGCGGATCCCGGGCAGCCCGCTGCTGTCCACCGCGCACTGGCGGCACGTCCTGACGCAGGAGGGATTCCACGCGATCGCTCTGCCCGCGCAGGAAGCCGAGGATCTGGGACAGCAGATCATCGTGGCCGAGAGCGACGGCGTCATACGGCAGGCGACAGCCGTGCCGCGCCCGTCCGCGCCGCACGTGGCGCCGGTGCGCGAGAGTCCGGCGCGGGCCGCGGCCGGTCCGAGCGCCGGGAGCGAGCCTGAAGACCGGCTGTGCGCCCACATCGAGGCAGTCGCGCTGGATGTGCTGGCAGAGGCGTTGGACATCCCGCGGACGAGGATCGGCCGGTGCGAGCCCTTCTCGGACTACGGGCTCGATTCGATCTTCGCGGTGAACGTGGCCCGGACCCTCGGCGGGACGCTCGGCATCGACCTCGACATCACCGTGCTGTTCGAGCACAGCACGCTGGCCGAGCTGAGCGAGTTCATCGTCTGCGAATACGCCGATGACCTGCGGGATGTGCTTCCGCCGCAGCCCCCGTCGCCCGACCGGGCACCCGATCCCGCGCAGCCTCAACCGCAACCTCAGCTTGAGATTCAATCTCAGCTTGAGATCGACGAGGCCGCGCTCGACGGCATGGCCATCGTCGGCATGGCCGCACGCTTCCCCGGGGCCGACGACGTCGACGAGTTCTGGCGGATCGTCGAGCAAGGTAGACGGTGCATCACCGCACCACCGGAAGAGCGTGCGGACTGGGCGTGCTACGGCGACGAGGCAGCCGAGCTGCGGGGCGGTTTCCTCGACGGGGTGCATGAATTCGATCCGCTCTTCTTCCGCATGTCGATGACCGAGGCCCGCCAGGTGACGCCGGAGCTGCGCCTGCTGCTGATGACGGCGTGGAACGCCGTCGAGGACGCGGGCTATCGGTCGGCCGAGCTGCGGACGCGGCCCACGGGCGTGTTCGTCGCCGCGACGCAGAGCGAGTACCGGCCCGCGGCCATGGACCTGATGAGCCTGCCGTCGCCCGCGATGGTGCCCAACCGGATCTCGTACGTGCTCGACCTCAACGGCCCCAGCGAGCAGTGCGACACGACGTGCTCGTCCTCGTTCGTGGCCCTGCACCGGGCGATCCGGTCCATCCGCGACGGCGAGTGCGAGCAGGCGCTCGTCGGCGGGGTGAACCTGGTGATGTCACCCGCGGGGTTCGGCGGGATGCGGGCCGCGGGGATGCTCAGCCCGCGCGGCGACGTGAGGCCGTTCCAGCAGGGCGCCGACGGTACAGCGCGCGGCGAGGGCGTCGCCGCCGTACTGATCAAACCCTTGAGGCGGGCCCTGGAGGACGGGGACGTCGTCCACTGCGTCGTGCGCGGCACCGGCGTGGCCCACGGCGGCCGGGGTGTGTCCTTCACGGCACCGAATATCAAGGGCATGAAGGCAGCCGTCGCGCACGCCTACGCCGACGCCGGGATCGATGCGGGTGCCGTGGACTACATCGAGACCCACGGCATGAGTTCGATGCTTGCGGACAGCGCGGAGCTGGCGGCGCTCGGCGCCGGACTCCGCAGCGAGGGCGACGGCGATGACGACAGCGAGGGTGACAGCGACGACGTGACGTATCTGGGCAACGTGAAGCCCTGCATCGGGCACACGGAGGTGGTCTCCGGCCTGGCCGCGCTGGTGAAGACCGCACAGGCGATGCGGCACGGCGTGATCCCGGCGCTCCCTGGCTTCGGGCGGCTGCACCGCGACCTCTCCCTGAAGGGGACGCGGCTGCGCGTCGCCGAGCGGAACCTGCCCTGGCCCGAGCGCACCGACGGCGCGGGCCGGCCGCTGCCGCGCCGCGCGAGCATGCACAGCTTCGGGATCGGCGGCGTGAACGCGCATGTGGTGCTGGAGCAGCACATCACCTCCGCGGACCGGGACGAGGACCCGGGCGCGCAGGTCCTTGTGCTCTCGGCGCAGAGCCTCGACGCGCTGCGCGAGCGGGCGCGCCGGCTGACGCACCGGCTTGCCGAGGCGGATCCGCGCTCCTGGGCGGACATCGCGTACACGTTGCAGGTCGGCCGGGAAGCGATGAGCTGCCGGCTGGCGTTCGTAGCGCAGAGCACTGAGGACGCCGCGCGCGTTCTGGATGGTTGGCTGAGGGGCGACCCGAACACGCTCGCCCGCGTGGCGTTCGCCGACGGCGTCGCTTCCGCTGCCGGCGCCGCGCACGACGGGAAGCCGGCGCGGCTCGATCACGTACCGGAGCGCTGGGCCGCGGGCGCGTCCATCGACTGGGACCTGATGCATCGCGGCGCTCGCCGCAAGCGGATCGCACTGCCCGGCTATCCCTTCGCCCGCCTGACGTGTTTCGCCGAACAGGCGCCGCGGCCGGATCAGGCCGCGCACACAGGCGTCGGCCCTGTGGAGGGCGAGGCCTTCGTCGCCGACCTCGTCGCCTCGGTGCTCGGCTTGCCGCGCCACGAGATCGACAGCACCAGGTCACTCGCCGACTACGGACTCAACTCCCTGCTCCTGGTCGCGATGCTGGGCCGGATCACCCATGCGTTCCCGGGATTCCGGCCTGAATGGTGGCAGCCGCACGACACGTTGAACGACGTGATCGCGAGGCTGCCCGAGGCGACCGCCCCCTCCACGCGCGGGCCGGCCCCGGAGCTGGTGCGCCTCAACGGAGTTACCGAGGGCCGGCCGGTCTTCTGGATCCACGGCGCCCTCGCCGGCGTCGAGTCCTACCGCACGATCGCCGAGCGGATCGACCGCCCCTTCTACGGCATCCAGGCCCGAGGCCTGCTGACCGAGGACGCGCCGATCGAGGGCGTCACGGCCATGGCCGAGTATTACACCGAGGTCATCCGCCAGGCGCAGCCCCAGGGGCCGTACGACGTCGGCGGGTTCTGCCTCGGTGGCATCGTCGCCTATGAGGTGACCCGCAGGTTGCAGGCGCAGGGCCAGGACGTGGCCTCGCTGACGATGGTGGACTCGCCGGACGAGACCGGCCTGGCGAAGTCGAACGCGAACGGCTTCCAGTCGGCCAAGAGCGCGGCTTTGCAGGTGGTCAATTCCCTGCTCTGGCCGGCGGGGGAGAAGGACCCGGCGGTCCTGCGCGCGCGTCTCGTCCACCGGGACGAGGTCGCGGAGGACCTGGATGAGGTCGCGGAGGACCTGGACGAGGTCGTGGAGGACCTGGACGAGGACGCGTTCGTCGCGAGGCTCGCGGAGTTGGCGGCCGAGCGCGGTCTTGCCATGCCACCGGCCCAGATCGCCCGGTTCGTCAGGCGCAACATGGCGATCCAGCTCGCCTACCGGCTCGGCGAGCACGCCATCAGGCCTCTGCCGCGTCCGGAAGCCGTCCTGTGCACCTACTTCCGCAACCGGCGCGGGCTCTTCCTGGGCGAGGTCGCACCCTACTTCCAGGTCGCGGGCGAGACCTTCTCCCTCGACCACGTGAACTACCAGCAGGACTGGGAACGCGAGCTGCCGGGCCTTCGCCTGGTGGAGATCGACGCCGCGAACCACATGACGATCCTGAACGACGCGGAGCCGCTCGCCGCGATCGAGGAGACATGCCTGGCGCTCTACGCGTCCGAGGAGATCGGGGCTACCCGTGGCTGACCAGACCGCCGCCCACACGTACGACCACGAGCCGGTGGCGATCGTCGGCATCGGTTGCCGACTGCCGGCACAGATCGAGGATCCGACCGCACTCTGGCAGGCTCTGCTCCAGGGCGTCGACGCGGTGCGTCAGGTGCCGGCCAACCGGTGGAACGCCACCGCATGGGCCGACGCGGAGGCGTCCGGCCAGGCGGCGAACCGCCGAGGGGGATTCCTCGACGACGTCACGGGATTCGACGCGGAGCACTTCGGCATCCCCCCGGCCGAGGCACGCCAGATGGACCCCCAGCAGCGGATCGCCCTGGAGGTGGCGTGCGCCGCGATCGAGGACGCGCGGCGTTCCCCGGCGAGCCTCGCGGGCACGCGCACCGGCGTCTTCATGGGCGCGATGTGGCAGGAGTACCCGCTGTTCACGCAGGGCGCCGCCGAGGCGATCCACGCCCACTCCGCCATCGGCTGGGACACCTCGGTGATCCCCTCCCGCATCGCCTACGCGCTGGGGCTGCACGGCCCCGCGATGGGCGTGGCGACCGCGTCCAGTTCCTCCCTGGTCGCGGTGCACCTGGCCGTGCAGAGCCTGCGCTCGGGCGAGTCGGACGTCGCACTCGCCGGCGGCGTCAACCTGATGCTGCACCCGAACACCTCGGTGGCCCTGACGAAACTCGGCACGCAGAGCCCGGCCGGCCTGAGCCGGGCCTTCGACGGCGACGGCGACGGCTACGCCCGGGGCGAGGGCTGCGCGGTGGTCGTGCTGCGCCGCCTTTCCGACGCGCTCGCCGACGGCGACCGCGTCTACGCTCTGGTGCACGGCAGTGCCGTCAACAACGACGGCGCGACGGACGGACTGACCGCCCCCAGCCACGAGGCACAGACGCAGGTGCTGCGCTCGGCGTGGGAGAACGCCGGGGTCGCGCCGAGTGCGGTCTCGTACGTCGAGGCACACGGCACGGGCACGCCCCTGGGCGACGTGACGGAGGCGGGCGCACTCGCCGCCGTGTTCGGGGCGGGCCGGCCCGTGCCGCTGCGCATCGGCTCGGCGAAGACGAACTTCGGCCATCTGGAGGCGGCGGCCGGCGTGCTCGGGCTCGTCAAGGCCGCCCTTGCGGTGCACCACGGTGTCATTCCGCCGAGCCTGCACTTCCGCACACCGAACCCGCGCATCGACTTTTCCGTCGCACGTCTGGAGGTGGTCACCGAGGCGGCCGCGTGGCCGGGCGGGCCGCGGTTCGCGGGGGTCAGCAGCTTCGGATACGGCGGCACCAACGCGCACATCGCCCTCGGCGAGGCGCCCGAGGGCGCCCCGGTGCAGGCCGCAGCGGATGCGGTGCAGGCCCCAGCGGACGCGGGCGGCGGTCCGCTCTGCCTGGCGGTGTCCGGCACGAATCCGCACGCGCTCGCGCGTAACGCCGAACGGCTGGCGAGCCACCTCGGACAGTCACCCGGGACGAGGCTGCGAGACATCGCGTACTCACTGGCGACGACCCGCACGCACCACCCCACGCGCGGTGTGGTGATCGCCGCGACGACGGACGAGGCGGTGGCCGCTCTGCGGGCGCTCGCCGCGGACGAGAGCCACGACGCGGTGGTGACGGGCGCGGCCGCGAGCCGCGGCCGCGTCGCGTTCGTCTTCCCCGGCCAGGGCGCCCAGTGGTGGGGGATGGGCCGGTCACTGTGGGAGCAGAACGACGCGTTCCGCGAGGCCGTGACGGCCTGCGACGAGGCCATCGCCCCGCACACCGGGTTCTCGGTCGCCGCAGTCGTGCGGGGACAGGACGCTCTCGCGCCGACCTTCACGCGGACCGACGTGGTGCAGCCCGCCCTGTTCGCGATGTACGTCGGTCTCGCCGCGATGTGGCGCGCCTGGGGCATCGAGCCCTCGGCGGTCGTCGGCCACAGTCAGGGCGAGGTGGCCGCGGCGGTCGTCAGCGGGGCGTTGAGCCTGGCGGACGGCGCTCGCATCGTGGCCTTGCGCGCTCGGGCCGTGCACGAGCACGCGCCGGACGGGGCGATGGGACTCGTGGAGCGCCCGGTGGGCGACGTCATCGAGGAACTGGCGGCCTGTGGCGAGGCGCTGTCCGTCGCGGTGGTGAACACCGCGCGATCGACCGTCGTGGCCGGAGACGTGGAGGCGGTGGACCGTTTCCTCGCGCAGATGGAGGCCACCGGCGCGTACTGCCAGCGTGTGGACGTGGACTACGCGTCGCACAGCCCGCACATGGACGCGCTGCTGCCCGCGCTGCGCGAACAGCTCACGGGCCTTGCCCCCGAAGAGGCGGGGATCGCCTTCTATTCGAGCGTGACGGGGGAGCGGGCGACGGGGCCGGACCTCGGCGCAGACTACTGGTGCCGCAACCTGCGCGAGCCGGTGCGCTTCGATCGCGCGCTGGAACGCCTGCGAGCGGACGGGTACGGGGTCTTCGTCGAGGTGAGTCCGCATCCGGTGCTCCAGATAGCCCTGGCGCAGGGAACCGAAGCCGACGATACGGCCGTCGTGGTGGGCAGCTTGCGCCGCGAGCGCGGCGGGATCGAACAGCCGCTGCGGGCGCTGGCAGAGCTGCACACCCAAGGGGTGCCGATCCCATGGCAGCGCGTGTACGCGACCTCCGACGCGCACAGAGCGGACCTTCCGACGTACGCGTTCACACACCGCAGCTACTGGCTGGACGAACACGACGACGCGATCCCGGCCGCCGGCAGTGCCGCGTGGCGCGAGGACGTGAGGGTACTGCCCGAACCCGAGCGTCTGGCCTTCATGGTCGCACTCGTCACGGAGGAGGCCGCGGCCCTGCTCGGCCGGCCCCCGGAAGGCGTGCGCCCCGAGATGACGCTGCGCGAACAGGGTTTTGACTCCCTGATGGTGGTCGAGCTGCGCAACCGGCTCAGCGCACGGACCCGGGTCCCGCTGCCCACCGTGCTCGCCTTCGACTACCCCACACCGCACGCCATCGCGACCCTGCTGCTGACGCACGCCGGTGCGCAGGACGAGACCCCGGACATCTCGCCCGCCGTCGCCGCAGAGCCGATGCGGCCCGACGATGGCGACCCTGTCGTGATCGTGTCCATGGCCTGCCGGCTTCCGGACGGGATCGACACGCCCGAAGCGTTCTGGGACCTGCTCGTCGAGGGCCGCGAAGCCTCCTGCCCGTTCCCCCAGCGCTGGGACGGGTGGGACCTCAGCACGCTCGAGGAGGCGGAGCGCGCCGCCACCGGCCGGCGCTTCGAGCGCAAGGGCGGCTTCGTACGCGACGTGGAGGACTTCGACGCGGCGTTCTTCGGGCTCAGCCCCCGCGAGGCGCTGTCCCTGGACCCCCAGCAGCGACTCGTGCTGGAAGTCGCATGGGAGGCACTGGAGCGGGCCCATCTGCGCCCCGCCTCCCTCGAAGGCAGCAACACCGGCGTCTACCTCGGCGCGATGAGTTCGGACTACGACATCGCTCGGCGCTGGGACGTCGCCAGCAGCGACGGCTACAAGATCACTGGCAACGGGTCGAGCCTGATCTCCGGTCGTGTGGCCTACACCATGGGCCTGTCCGGCCCCGCGCTCACCATCGACACCGCGTGCAGCTCCTCGCTCGTGGCCCTGCGCCTGGCGTGCGAGGCGCTGCGCGGCGGCGAATGCGACCTGGCGCTCGCCGGCGGAGTGACCGTGATGAGCACTCCGCAGAACTTCGTCGAGTTCAGCCGCCTCAACGGGCTCGCGGCCGACGGCCGCTGCAAGAGCTTCGCCGACGACGCCGACGGCACGAGCTGGGCGGAAGGCTGCGGCGTCCTGGTGCTCAAGCGGCTCTCCGACGCCAGGCGCGACGGTGACCGGGTGCTGGCCGTCGTGCGGGGCACCGCCATGAACCAGGACGGCCGCAGCCAGGGACTCACCGCGCCCAACGGCCTCGCGCAGCAGCGCGTGCTGCGCGAGGCCCTGGCCGACGGGGGACTGGCCCCGGCCGACATCGACGCCGTCGAAGCGCACGCCACGGGCACCGTGCTCGGCGATCCCATCGAGGCCGGCGCCCTTGCCGCGGTGTTCTCGGGCCGCGTACGACCTTTGCACCTGGGATCGGCCAAGTCCAACATCGGCCACGCGCAGGCGGCCTCCGGCGTCATCGGCGTCATCAAGATGGTGATGGCACTTCAGCACGAGCAGCTGCCCCGCACGCTCCACGCGGAAAGGCCGAACACCCGGATCGACTGGAGCGGCGGCGAACTGGAACTGCTGCGGCAGCCCAGGCGGTGGCCGCGGACTCGGCGGGTGCGTCGCGCCGGCATCAGCTCCTTCGGTATCAGCGGCACGAACACGCACGTCATCATCGAAGAAGCACCGCAGACCGTCGTCGCGGACGTCACGGACCGGCCTGGCGACGACCTCGTCCACCCATTGGTGATCTCGGGCCCCGACACCGCCGCCCTGCGCGCGCAGGCCAAGCACTGGGCCCAGTGGCTCGACGCGCGGCCCACCGCGTCGATGCGCGACATCGCCTACACCTCCGCCGTCGGCCGTACGCACTTCGAGGCGCGCGCCGTGGTCTTCGCCGGGGACGCCAGGGAGGCTGCCGAAGCCCTGCGGGCGGTCGAGCCCGGCTCCGGCACGGCGCCGGGGGAGATCGCCTTCGTCTTCGGCGGTCAGGACGCGCGGCCGCAAGCAATGAGCAGTCACCTGCTGGAGCAGAGCGCGGTGTTCCGCGACACCGTGGCGCAGTGTGACGCGGTCCTTACGCCGCTGACCGGCTGGTCCGTGCTGCAGGTGCTGCGCGGCGAGGAGGACGTGAACAGTCCGGATGTGCTGCCGTGCACGCTGTTCGCGACCTACCTCGGACATGCGGCGCTGTGGCGCAGTTGGGGTGTGGAACCGGCGGCGGTGGTGGGCGACGCGCACGGCGAGGTCGCCGCCGCCGTGGTGAGCGGGGCGTTGAGCCTGGAGGACGGAGCCCGCGTCGTCGCCCTTCGGGCTCGCGCGCGGTCGGAGGGCGCGGTCGGCGGTGTGACGTCAGGGCGGGTCCTGGGTGCGATATCAGGGCGGGCCCCGGGCGCGGTATCAGGGCGGGCCCCGGGCGCGATGTCACGGATGGTCCCCGCCCGGACTTCCATCCCCTTCTACGCGCGCCTGACGGGCGAGGTCGTACCGGGCCCCCAGCTCGGCGGCGACTACTGGTTCCGCGGCCTGCCGGAGCTGGAGCCGGAGCCGGATGCGATGAGGCTCGACCGCGCGTTGGAGCGGCTGCGCGGGGACGGCTTCGGAGTGTTCGTCGAGGTCGGCCCGCCCTCCGATGGTGCCTCGGGCGGCGTGGACCAGCTCTGGCGAACGGCCGCCGCATTGTTCGAGCAGGGCTTGTCCGTGGACTGGGAGCAAGCCCTCGCCTCCCGCGGCGCCACCAAGGTCGACGTCCCGACGTACGCCTTCCAACGCCGACGCTTCTGGCTCGGCGAGCTTCCGGCCGGGCCCGCTGCGGTGACGCCGGGTCAGTCCGCGGGTGGTCACCCGTGGTTCGACGCGATCACGACGCTCGCCGGCAGCGGCGGTCATTTGTTCACCGGCCGGCTGACGCTCGACGACTGCCCGTGGCTGGCCGATCACGTCGTCAGCGGGCAGGTCTACGTGCCCGGCGCGGGCCTGATCGATGCTGCGCTGTTCGCCGCCCGGACCGCAGGTGCCGACGCCGTGGCAGACCTGACACTGCTGGAGCCGGTCGTCCTGCTGCCGGGCCGCGCGCTGCGGATCCAGGCCACCGTCGGCGAACCGGACGCGCACGGACGACGCCCCTTCGCCCTCTACAGCCAGCCCGAGGACACCGAGGAGCCGCTGATCTGGCAGCAGCATGTGAGCGCAGAGTGCGTGACCCGCGCGCGTGAGGGCGCCACCGTGCCGCCGGACATCGATACCTGGCCGGTGCCCGATGCCCGGGCCCTCGACATCGACGCCTTCTATACCCGCGCCCTCGCCAACGGGCTCGACTACGGCCCGGCTTTTCGAGGGCTGCGCGAACTCGCCTGCCGCGACGGCGTCTACTACGCGTGCGTCTCCCTGCCCGACGCGCTGGATCCGGCCGGTCACGGCCTGCATCCGGCCCTGTTCGACGCGGCACTGCAAGTCGTCGTCGCCGCTCTGATGGAGGCGGGCGCCCCTCAGGGGCCGCTCGTCCCGTTCATCTGGTCGGACGTCGAGCTGTTGCGTACCGCGGGCAGCGAACTGACGGTGCGCGTGTCGTTCGACCCCGGCGGGGACGAGGGCCTCGCGCCGGCCACCGTATGGCTGGCCGACCCCGCAGGCCATCTGGTGGCCCGGATCGGCGGGCTGCAGTTCCAGAGCGGCAGGCGCCGCGGACACCCCTTCGCCGAGCACCTCTACCGCGTCGGCTTCGCACCCGTCCACCCCGTGGCCGAAACCCCCGACCCCGCGGGCATGCTCGTGGTCGGCGACGCGGAGTTGGGCGCGGGGCTCGGCGTCGACGTCGTACCCGGTCTGGACGCCCTCGTGAAGCGGCTCGACGCGCAGGCGGACACGCCCCGGCGCCTGCTGTTCGCGCTGCCCGACTGCGCTTCCGCTCCGGAGTACGGCGCGCAGCACAGCGCCGCCGAAACGCTGCGGACGCTTCAGGTGTGCTTCGGCGATGCCCGCCTCCAGGGCACGGAACTCATCTGGATCACCCGCGACGCGGTCTCATCGAGCCCGGACGACCAGACAGGGAACTGGGCCCACGCCGCGGTGTGGGGCATGGTGCGCACGGCCCGCACGGAACAACCCGAGCGCGTCCTGCGCCTGATCGACCTCGATCCCGGCACCCCGGACTTCCCGCTCCTGGCACGCGTGATCGAGACCGGCGGCGAGCCGGAATGCGTACTGCGCGGTGAGCGCGCCCATGTGCCACGAGCAAGGCCGACCGTCGAGGAGGTCGACGCGCTCGTCCTGCCGGACGAAGGCGACTGGCACCTCCATCAGCGCGAAGACGATCAGCTGGAATTCATCGCCGCCCCGCGCGAGGAGCGCGCGCCGGAGCCGCTCGCGCCGGGGGAAGTCCGCGTCGAGGTGCGCGCTGCCCGCATGAGCCCCCAGCACGCGCAGGTCCTGGAGTTCGCAGGGATCGCCATGGAGGTCGGCAGCGGCGTCACCTCCGTACACGCGGGTGACCGGGTCATGGGCAGTGCGGAAGCCGCGCTCGGCAACCAGATGCGCGTGGACGGTGCCGCCCTCAGGCCGATGCCCGCGCACCTCACCTTCGCCCAGGCGGCCGCTGACCCGTCCGCCCCCGATCCGAGGCAGGACAACGGATCCTTCACCGCCTACGACGTACGCGACGCGCCGCATGCCCTGCGCCACGCGCGGCAGAACGCCGCGCACAAGACGGTGCTGACCTTGCCACGTGCCCTCGACCCGGACGGCACGGTGCTGATCACCGGCGGCCTCGGTGAGCTGGGCAGCGCCCTCGCCGCACACCTGGTCCGCGCGCACGGAGCGCGGCGGCTCCTGCTCCTGTCACGGCGCGGTGGCAACACCCCCGAAGCCGGCGCGCTCGTGCGGGAACTCCAAGCGGCGGGCGCCGAACGAGTCGACCTGGTCGCGGGCGACGCCACGGACCGGGCCGCATTGGCCGGGGCACTGGAAGGCATCCACCCGAGCCACCCCCTCACGGCCGTGTTCCACCTCGCCGGCGTGCTCGACGACGGCCTGGTGGAGGGCTTCACCGCGGAGCGGCTGCACCGGGTGATGGCACCCAAGGTCCTGGGCGCGCGCTGGTTGGACGAGTTGACGGAGGGGCTGGACCTGGCCGCGTTCGTCGTCTTCTCCTCGGCGGCCGGAACGCTGGGCACCGCAGGCCAGAGCGGGTACGCCGCGGCGAACGCGGCGCTGGACGCCCTGGCGGCGAACCGGCGCAAGAGGGGCCTGGCAGGGCTCAGCCTCGCCTTCGGGCTCTGGGAGCAGGCCGGAGTGGGCATGACCGCGCACCTCGGCAAGGCCGAACTCGGCCGCCTGCGGCGCCAGGGGATCGGTGCCCTGAACTTGGCCGAGGGCCTCCACGCCCTGGACGTCGCACTCGTACGGCCCGAGACCCAGCTGATGCCCGTGCGCCTGGAACTGGCGTCGCTTCGCCACGCCCTCGGCGATGCGCCGGCGCCCCCGTTGCTGCGCGACATGCTGCACCGCACCACTGAAGGACGCCAAGGCGAGGTTTCCGAGACCGCGCAGTCGCTCGATACGCGGCTGGCGGACGCCTCCGAAGCCGAACGGCCGGCTCTGCTCCTCGACCTCGTCCGCAGCGAAGTCGCCGACGTGCTCGGCCTGCCCGGACCCGACAGCGTGCCGGCCGACAGGGCACTGCGTTCCCTCGGGATCGACTCGCTCACCATGGTCCAGTTGCGCAAGCGTCTCGCCAAGCGGATGGACACCACCCTGCCCGCCACGCTGGTCTTCGACTACCCGACCGCCGAGGCCATCGCCGGGCTCCTGCTGCACGACGTCACCACCCTGAGAGGGAACGAGAAGTGAAGACAGAGGCCCTGTTCATCGCGGGTACCGCGACCTACCTGCCCCCGGCGACCAAGGTCGGACAAGCCGTCGCCGACGGCCGCTTCGACGCCCAGGACGCCGAGGACACGCAGCTCGAATCGGTCTGCGAGGCCACGGACGAAGCCCCGCCCGAGATGGCAGTGGCCGCTGCCAAAGACGCCCTGGAAAGGTCGGGTCACCGGCCCGAGGACATCGCCCTGCTGCTGCACGCCTGCGTGTACTTCCAAGGCCTTGAGCTGTACCCGACGGCTTCCTACATCCACCGCGAAGTACTCGGGGACCACTCGGCGCTCGCCTTCGAGATCAAGAACGCTTCCAACGGCTGCATGACCGCGTTGGACATCGCGGCGCGCTCCCTCGCGGCCACCGACGACGTGGCGGCGCTGGTGACCACCGCCGACAAGGTCAGCCGTCCGGCGATCGACCGCTGGAACAGCGACATCGGCATCGTCCCCGGCGACGGCGCGTCGGCGATGGTCCTCAGCAAGAGGTCGGGCTTCGCACAGGTGCTGAGCACGTCCACGGTCTCGGATCCCACCCTTGAGCGCCTGCACCGCGGCGACGCGCCCTTCACCCCCCACCACGACCCCACGGTCCCCATCGACCTGCGTCTGCGCAAACTGCAATACCTGGGAGACGTGGAACTCGACGAGTTCACCCGCCGCTTCCGGGCCGGTCTCAGCGACTGCGTCGACCGCGCCCTGCGCGACGCGGATGTTCGTCTCGGCGACATCGCCCGCTTCGTCGTTCCGCACTTCGGACGCATCGTGCTCCAGCGCGAGGTCCTCACCGCACTCGACATCGACCTCGACCTCACGACCTGGTCCTGGGGCCGCACCGTCGGCCACCTCGGCGCGGGCGACCAGATCGCCGGACTCGACCACCTCGTGCGGGAACGCGCCGTGGCCGCCGGCGACCTGTGCATGCTGCTCGGCGTCGGCGCCGGCTTCACCTGGACGTGCGCCGTGGTCCGCATCACCGACCTCGCGGGCGGGCGGCCCTGATGCGCTGCTACGTCTTCCCGGGCCAGGGCACCCAGAAGAAAGGGATGGGGCGAAGCCTGTTCGGACGGTTCCCCGACCTTTGTCGCCGCGCCGACCGCGTACTCGGGTACTCCATCGAAAAGCTCTGCCTGGAAAACCCCGAACGGCACCTGTCCCAGACCGAGTACGCGCAGCCCGCGATCTACGTCGTCAACGCGCTGCACTGGTCCGCGGCACAGAAGGTCCTGCCCCCCGCGGACTTCCTCGCGGGCCACAGCCTCGGCGAGTACAGCGCGCTGTTCGCCGCCGGCGCCTTCGACTTCGAAACCGGCCTGACACTGGTGCGACGCCGAGCGGAACTGATGGGCCACGTCAGCGGCGGTGCGATGGCCGCAGTCATCGGAGTCTCCGAGCGACTCATCGCGCAAACGCTGAAGCAGCACGACGCCACCGACGTCGTCATCGCCAACTACAACGCGCCCGAGCAGTTCGTCCTCTCCGGCAGCCACGAGGAACTGGCCCGGATCAAGCCGGTCTTCGAAAAGGTGGAGGGCGTGCGAGGCTTCGTCCCCGTCCGCGTCAGCGGCCCCTTCCACGCCCCGGCGATGGCCCCCGCCGCCGCACGCTTCCGCGACCTGCTGACCACGGTCGACATGGGCGAACTACGAACCCCGGTCATCTCCAACGTGACCGGCCGACCCTTCGCCCCCGACGCGCAGCAAGTACGCGAACTACTCGCCGAACAGATCGCCAAGCCCGTCCGCTGGACCGAAACCATCCGCTACCTCCGGAACGCAGGCGTGTCCGTCTTCACAGAACTGGGCGAATCGAAGGTACTCACCCCCCTCATCGACCGCATCACCCCCGCCCCAGAGCCCACCCCCGACCCACGCCAAGACCTGATCGACCGCATCAAACGCGAGATCCTCCAGCCGGAAATCGGCGACGAGGCCCTGACCTTCGACGACGACGCCTCGTTCCGACAGCTCGGCCTGAACTCCATCATCTACGTCCGCCTGGCCCGCCGGGCCGGAACAACCCTCGGCATCCCGATCAAACCGGACATCATGTTCCAACACCGCTCCTGCGCCGCCCTGGCGGACTACCTCCTGACCCGCGACGACACCACCCCACCCGCAGCGCCCGAGACCCCGCCCCAGCCTTTGCGCGCATACCAAGACCCACGGGTGTCGGCCCTGCTGCACGACTGCGCGAACGGGGCCCTCACCGTGGAGCGGACCATTGAGGCGATCCGCGCCCTTGCGTGACGAGTGCGGAATACGCCACCACTTCGTTCTGCCGTAGGGGGTAGCGCGAGGACGGACGCGCCCTCAGCGATGCGGGATGGGTAGGGGTGCGTCTGCTGCGGTCTCGACACCCAGGCAGGCCGGGGCGGGTCGGCGGAGTGAGGCCCTGACCATTGCCGAGGAGACGATGGAGATCCGGCGTTGGCTGGCTGCGGATCATCCGGCCGCCTACGAACCCGAGCCCCCACCTCGCTCGCTGCCGCCGCGATGCTTCTGGCAACGGAGGAGGCTCCTCCGGACTCAGAGGTCGTCCCGTTTAGAGAAGCGATAGTTCATGGTTTGTGCCAGGTTATGACTGTTTCGCCGGTTGCTCGTTTCGCGAGGTTGGAGATCATCGCGAGGCGGATCATGCTCTCGGAGTGGGCGGGTTTGGTCTCGTAGTCCCGGGCAAGGCGGCGGTGCATCATGATCCACCCGAAGCTTCGCTCCACGACCCAGCGCCGCGGGGTCACGGAGAAGCCTTTGACCTGTTCGCTTCGCGGGACGACGTCGACGTCGATGCCGAGTGTGGCGCCATGTTCGATGGCTTCTTCTTGTAGCCGGTGTCGACCCATGCCCTGCTGACGGTGGGGTGGTCGGTAGCGATCTGGGTGAGGAGTTGGATGCCGGCGCCGAGGGCGCCCTGTGAGCTACCCGTGCCGCATCACCTACGCCCCCAAGGCCGTGGCTGATCTGGCCGCCCTGGTCCAGGAGATCGAGGAAGCCATCGAGGAGGCGCTGGCCGACCCCTACGGCGGCCTGTCCGTGGAACGCCCCGCAGGCGGCGGCCGCTGGGACCGCGTCGCCCTCATCGGCCCGTTCGCCATGCGCTACGCCGTCAGCGACGCACCCGGCATCGACCCGCCCACAATCGCCATCACCCGCGTCCTGCCCTGAGTACCCGCCGCGCCCGCCCGCGGCGGCGAGGACCAGGACCACGGCGTCGAAGCGCGCGCCCGGGCGCAGCGGCGCCTGGCTAGGGTCCCGGCATGACCACGCCGAGCATGCCCGAGAGGTTCAAGGACGCCGCGCGGGACGCCGCCCGCGCATTGCAGTCCGGCGCCTGGCCCATCAGGCGCGCGGGCATGGACACGGCCAGCATCGTCCTGGAGCGGTTGTGGGTGCCGTACGAGGACGTCCTTCAGACGGAGCGCCCTGTCCCACAGCGGGTGCAGCAGCGCTTGGAGGCCTTCCCGGCCGCGTGCGCCACCGCGCGCACCGTCCCGGGGACCAATGCCCGCCTCGCCGAGCTGCTCGACCTGCTGCCGCACGCCGTCGCCGAGACCGACCAGGACAGGCGGTGCTCCTCCTCGGCGGGTTCAGCTCCCTGCTGTTCGCGATCAGCGAGGGCGAGGTCCACAGGAGCAGTTACACCGGCCAGAACTGCAGCAGGAATCGCTCTACTCCATGGGGCACGCCCTGCTCGGAAAGGGCAGCGACCTCTTCCTGACCCACTACGTGAGCACGCAACCGCCATCGCTGGCCGGGCACGCCGAGGGCAATTACAGCTTCGTCCGGCCCGCCAGCCGTGTGGAACTGGAGGTGCCCTGTCGGGGGTCCAGTTCTGTCTCTCCTGTTGCCTCCCAAGAGGCAGTCGTGTCCGGCTCTGGTGGCGAGTCCCAAACCTCGACAGTGAACGCAGCCGTGTGCGTATGACCGCCCGACTTGATGTCGACCCGCCCGCGCTGCGCCGAGACCAACCCGTCCGCGTCTTCGGGCCAGTCGTCGATCACGTCCTCGCCGGCCTCCTGCAACCAGAGCAGGAACCGCTCGACCCGGACCGGGAACTGCTCACGATGCAGCAGTGCCATACCGATACTCCGCTCGCTCGGCTCACTGTCTACCCCAGCATGCTTCGTAGCACATGATCTAAGAAGCAGATGCGTGCGGCGGGACGGGCTCCCGGCAACCGCACGGGACTCGGACCGCGCCGATGCCCAGTACGGCAGAAACCGCCATGCTCGTGGCGGTCCTCTGCCGTACCCGGGCCGGAGCGGGCAGGCTCTGCGCGACGAGGGCGGTGCGCCGGTCAGGGCACGGCGGGTACCAGGTCGGAGGGGTCGGTGTTGGCCCCGCACAAGACCACGGCGACCTTCTCGCCGCTGGCGGGCCGGTAGAGGCGGCTCGTGGCGGCGGGACCGGGCGGCAGCACCTCCCGGCCGGGCGCGTGCTGGTCGGGGTAGGTAAGGGCGGCCAGGGCGGTCGCGGCGCCGTGTTCGACGGCCACCTTGCGGTGGTCCCACAGGGCCTGCCGGGCCCGGATGATCTCGCTGTCGGGCACCAGCACCGAGGACACGCCGTCCTGGCGGGCGGCGTGCAGGGCCATGGCGGAGGTGCGGCGGGCCCCCAGGGAGTCGGCGGCGACGGAGTCGACGGTGACGTCGACCAGGCGGCCGGCGGCGAGCGCGGCGTTCAGCGCGCGGCAGTTCTCCGGTTCCACCGCCACGGTGCGGATGCCGTGGTGCTGGGCGGCGGTGGCGATTCCGGCGAACAGGCCGCCGCCGCCGACCGCGACGACGACGGTGTCCAGGCCGGGGATCTGCTGGTGGATCTCCTCCAGCAGGGTGCCGGCCCCGGCGGCGATCAGCGGGTGGTCGTAGGCATGCGAGGCGAGCGCGCCGGTCGCGGCGGCGAACTCCTCGCAGGCGGCCAGCGCCTCTGCGTACTGCACGCCGACCAGGCGCACCTCGGCGCCGTAGCGGCGCAGCTTGGCCACCTTCACCGACGGGGCATTGGCCGGGAGGAACACGGTGGCCCGCACCCCCTGCTGGCGGGCGGCCCACGCGCACGCCAGACCGGCGTTGCCGCCCGAGGCGATGGTCACCCCGGCCTCGGGCAGGGTGCCGGCGTCGCGGTGGGCCTGGAGGAAGTTCTGCGCGCCGCGGGCCTTGAACGAGCCGGTGTGCTGCATGAACTCCAGGGCCAGCCACACCTCGCAGGGCTCCTGGGGCTGGTCGTCCAGGAGGCCGCGGCGGGCGGTGCTGATCGCGTCCGGGTCGAGCGGGGCCAGGGTGAGGGGGCGGATGCGGCCGGCGATGCGGCCGGCGGCGGCCTTGATGTCGCCGTAGGTGAGCTCGTGCACGTGATGCTCCTGCCGGGGGAGTGGATTACGACCAGGCGATGAGCTGGCCGGTGGTGGTCAGGCCGAGGAAGAACGCGAACGCGATCCGGCGCCCGGTGTTCGGCTCGACCGCGTGGAAGTTCGCGGGGTTGAACAGCAGCGCGTCGCCGAGCTGCGGCGTCAGGTCCACGCGCTGGCAGTGCTCGACCGCCTGGCGCTGGTAGCCGTATGCCTGCCGGTGCTGTTCATCGGCGGGCTCCCAGCGGTGGCGCCACACGGTGCTCGCCCCGCCGGTTTTTGGCACCGACACCCAGACGTTGAACGCCAGCTGGGCCAGCACCTCCTGGTCGAACAGGCCGGCGGGGAACTCGCGGTTGATGTCGTCGTAGTGGACCAGGGCCCCGGCGTTGATCTCGCGCAGGGTGCCGCCGAAGACCGGGCGGCCGGCGATGGTGGCCGCGGCGACGGCCGCGCCCCAGGCGCAGCCGAGGCGGGCCAGGGAGACAGCGATCGGGTCCGGGCGCATCCCGGCGCGCTGCCAGGCCGCGCGGGCGGCCTCGGCGTCGCGCCAGTAGCGCGCGGTCTGGAGCCGGCCGCCTGGGCCGCGGTAGTCGTTGAGCGCCGGGCCGAACCTCACGATCGGGGTCGGCACGCGCTGCGGGTCGTAGTCGGCGGTGGGCAGCCGCGCGGCCGCGGCCAGCGCGGCGGCGCACGCGGCCTCGTCGAGGAAGCCGGGGACGCGGACGGCCGCGAGGGTGCCGGCCGCCAGGGTGGCCAGGTGCCGGTCGGTGAAGGACGGCGCGTCCACTGCCGTGAACAGCGGATCGAGGGCCGTGGTGCGGGGCATGTCGCCTCCGTAAGGACGCATGAACCTACCGTGACGGTACGGCGTACCGTACGCTGTCCCGCATGCCGAGGCAAACCACGTCCCTTCACCGGGCGACCCCCGAACACATCGCGGAACAGGCCCTGTTGATCGTGGACCGGGACGGACCCACCGCGCTGAGCTTCCGCACCCTGGCCGCCGCACTGAACATCTCCGTCGCCTCCCTCCAGCGCCGCTGCACCGACCTGGCCGGGCTGCTCGACCTGGTCACCGACCACCTCGCCGCCCGCCTGCCCGAGATCAAGGCGGGCGCCGACTGGGCCACGGCCACCGAGCAGCGCTTCACCGCGCTCTACGAACTGCTGACGGAGCATCCGGGACTGGTCGTCCTGCGCGGCGACCGCCCCTGGCTCGGCCCGCAGCTCCTCAAACGCCTGGTGGAACCTCAGCTCGCCGACTCCCTGGCAGCCGGCATGAGCCCCCAGGAGGCGATCGTCACCTACCGGCGGCTGTACCTGCTGACCCTGGGCAGCGCCAGCTTCGTCAACCACCGCGACCCCCAAGCCGCCCAGGCCGCTACCCGGCGCGCGCTGGCCGCGCTCGACCCGCAGGAGTTCCCGGTCCTGACCGGCCAGCTCGGCACCGTGCTGGCCGCCGTCGTCGACCACGAGGCCTACTTCGGCGCGCTGCGCCAGCTCATCCGCGCCGCCGACCCGGCCCGGACCGCCGGAGTGCCCGGGCAGGCGACGGAGAGGAAGTAGGGGCGCCGTGTTGCCGCCCCCGGGGCCGCCGGGCGCGGGCGCGACGGGTGCTCAGCTCAGCACGTGAAGGTGGACCAGGTGCAGGAACTCGCGGACCAGCCCGGCGGCCAGCGTGGCGGAAGCGGCGTAGAAGGCTGCCTGCCCGGCCCGGACCAGACGGTGGCGGGCGCGGCGCCACTTCGGGGCAGGGCGGTGCGTACGGTGGGACATGACGGTCTCCGTTCAGGGGATGAGTCGGCTGCCCCCGCACCGCGGATTCCTGGCCGGGATACGGTGCGGGGCGCAGTTTCTGCCGCTCCCCAGCCTTGTGGGTGCCGTGCACCGAATGCAGCTTCCGGGGCCCGAATCTCGATGTAAGTTCGGCGCCATGGACGGGGACCGGGCCACGACGTGGAGCGAGGGAACGTCGGCCGATCTGGTCGCCGACGCGCTCGCGCTGGGCGTGAAGGCCAGTTCCAGGATGGTGACCTCCTGGGTCGAGGACGGCCTGCTCGCCCGCCCCGCCCCGCGCAAGAGCAGCGCGCACGGCAGCGATCCGCGGGTCTTCCCACCCGCGCAGCGCGAGTTGTTCACCCGGCTTCTGCAGGCCCGCGAGCGCTCCCCGCTGGGGCGTGTCCCGCAGCGCTCCCTGGTCCGCGTGGTGCTGTACCTGTGGCTGATCGACGACACGGTCGTGCCCACCCCGCAGGCACGCCGGGCCTGGCGTACCCATGCGCGCGCGGCCGGCCAGATGACCGCCGCGCGGCGCAGCCAGAACGCGCGCGCCATCGTCGAGCGGCTCGCCCATCCCTCAGCCACCCCCAGACAACGGCGCACCGCCCAGCTCGTCCTCGAACAGGGCGAGCGCACCGGGCGGATCGACATTGCCAGGCTGACCGCGGTCCTCACGGACTTGTGCTCGCCCTGGCCGGTACAGCCGGGCATGCCGAGGATCGAACGCGCTCTCGTGGGCCCGTTCGGGCCGGTCTGCGTGCAGCAGCCCATCGCCACGTGGAAGGCCCGCGAGCGAACCATCCGCCTCCTCCGACACGAGGAGATCGACGAAGCCGAGCTCGACCGGGTGCGCGCGGCCTACAGGCCGGAGTGGGCGGACTACCAGGCCCGTCGGCCCGCGATGGCGGCCCTCGGCGCCGGGGAGTTCGCGGCGTACTTCGCCGAGCCCGCGACCCTGGAGGGCCGCGCGATCGAGGCGGTCGATGCGTTCGTGGGAACGCTCGCCGGTGAACTGGGGCTGATCGAAGCCGCGTCCTATGCGGCAGAGACGGCCCGCCGCCGACTGGCGCGCTGAGAGCGGGGCAGCGTGTCCGACCCGCGTGTATGAAAAATAACAGCAAGCTGCCAAAGGCCCTGTTGACGGGGTCGGCGCACGTGGGGGCGCGTGTGCCGGGAGGCTGGAGGGGCGTCATGTCCGTACCGGTCCGGCACGTTCGGTTCGGTTCGACACGAGCCGAAACGAAGGGCCAGTTAGGGGGAGGGGGACGGTGATCGGTAGCATCTTGCTGTTATTTAAGTGACACGCCGGTCGGACACCGCGCATACTTCCAGCACCCCGCACGGGGCCCGCGGGCGCGGGAGGACCAAGGGAGAGATGTTGTCGAAGCTGACCCTCGTCGAACTCAGCGACCTGCCGGCCAAGCCCCCCGGAGGCGGCGACGAGGTCCGGCGCAGCTGGAACCGCCTCAAGGCCACCCACAAATCCGCCTCCGCCCTGTTCACCACCCTCAACCAGCTGCGCACCGCCCAGGACGACATGCGCGGTCCGATCTCCGAGGCCCACCGCGACCAGGCCCGCGCCGCCATCGTGTTCACCGCCGCGGGCATCGACGCCTGCCTCTCGGCCCTGCTGGAGGACTCCCTGCCCACCCTGCTGAGCTCCGAGGGCCCCGCCCACCGGGCCTTCGAGGGGCACTACATGAAGCAGCGCTTCAAGGACAACAAGATCACCGAGGCGACGAAGAAGGCCGTCGTCAGCTTCGACCCGCGCACCGCTCTGATCGAGCTGTACGTCGGCGACCTCACCGGCCCCAGCATCCAGGGCGCCAAGGACCTCGCCCGCTGCCGCGACGCCCTGGCACTGCACAAGGACCCCGCCCTGGCCGACGACATACTCGCCGCCCACCAGCCCTTCTTCGACGCCCGGCACGAGGTCGTCCACGAGCTCGACATCATCGACGCCGCCGGGAAGGGCACCCGCGGCCGCCGCCACCGCGACATCACAGCCGTCGCGCAGCAGTGCGACGGCGCGCTGCGGCTGCTGTACGACTTCATCGCCCCCACTACCCGCGCCGTGCGCGAGGCCCGCCGCTCCATGGGCTGGAGCAGCCCGTGACCGCCGTGCCCGCGCGCGCCACCGCCGCCACCGCCCGCTTCCTGGACACCCTGCACACACCAGCCACCCGGCGCCAGCGCAGCGCCTTCCTGCAGGAGTACGTGAGCTGGCTGGCCAGCGTGCGCCAGTGCCACACCAGCAAGGTCGCCACTGCCGACCTCCTGGAGGAGGAGAGCGCCCTGGCCTGGCTCGCCGCCGCCCAGCGCGGCCAGACCCGGCGACGGCGCGGACTGGCCGGACCCACCGCCCGGGCCGCGGCCAACTCCATGGCCGCGCGCACCTCCGCCCTCAACGCCTTCTCCCGCTTCTGCGGCCACCCCCTGCAGCTGCGGCCGCCCGCCCCCGAGTTCGCCGCCCGGCTCACGCCCACCGAGGCCCACCGCACCCTGCGGCTGCTCACCCGCCACCACCCCGCCGGGATGCTCCAGTCCACCTGGGAGCGCTCGGTGGCCCTGGTCGCGCTCGCGGTGTGCACCGGACACGGCATAGCGGCCCTGCACCCGATGCGCCTGGCCGACCTCGAGCTGGACCGCGCGCTGCCGCGCGCCCGGGTCGGCGGCGAGTGGTACCCGCTCGACGCCGTCTCGCGCGCCGCCCTCAGCCGCTGGAAGACCACCCATCAGGCGCTGACCGCCGGGCACCTGAAGGTCCTCAAGGGCGGCCGCGTCGAGGAGCTGTGGGTCACCACCGTGCCCGGCCGCGCGAAGCCTGGGCAGGCGGCGCCCCCAGCCGGGCTCCCGGCCGCGGTGCGCACCCTGGAGTCCGCGCACCGCAAGCTCACCGCCACGGCCCTGGGCACACCGCTGCTCTTCGAGCAGTTCTGCGGCGCCGACCCCGACGCGTAGAAGGCCGAGTGCAAACGAATCTTCTCTTCGCCCCTGCCAGATCCAGAGGGCTCGGCAGACTTCCGGTATGAACGAAGCCATGATCGGGCTCATCACGGGTCTCTTAGCAGCGCTGGTCGCGCTGGGCACCACGGTCTGGACGAACGCCAGGGCCGAGCGACGTCAGGAGCTGTCGCAGCGGGCACAGTGGACGCACGACCGCCGACGCGATGCCTACCTGGCCTTCAGTAAGGCCGCCCGCGCGTTCGTTCCCCTCACCGAGGAGCTGTTCCTCCTCTTCGCGCGCGCGGATGCCGCGAACGCGACAACGCCCATGCCTGAGCTGGAGTTCACTGCGGACGGCGTGCAACTGCTGTACGACACAACCACCTGGCACGACGCCCTCCTGTCTGAAGAGGTCACGGGGCCGGGAGAGCAGTGGAAGAAAGCAGCCCCCGAACTTCTGCAGGACCTGACGGCGGCGTACGACGGGGTGGACCTGGAGGGACCGTTTGACATCGCGCAGGTCGCCTCCTCCGTCGTCAGCACGGCACACCGGATCTTCACCGGCATGCCCCTCTTCGAGATGGAGGAGAAGGACAATGAGGAGACCGACGAGGACGGCCGACGCGCGGGCCCTAGCGCCCGGCAGCTGTTCGACGAGGAGGTGCGAGCCTACTTCAGCGCGCTCCGCGAATTCCGACGGAAGGCGAAGGAGCTGCTGGAACGGGTGGGCTGAAAAGGAGTTCGGCTAGCGGCGGGCGAACTGTCTCAGGTGGTCGAGGAAGTGGTACGCCTGTGAGGCACAGGCCCCTCGGGTCCGGTTCGCCGGTTGAGGTTGCGGACGGGCGGCGGGCGGTGAGCGGGCGGGGGCGCGGCGGCGGCCGCGCCCCTCGCCGCTAGCCGATCGGGGCCTGGGGGGCCTTTCCGGTGCAGTCGGCGCAGTGCCAGGCGGTGCGGGGGGTGCGGTACAGGTGCGGCTTGCCGGTGTCTCGGCCGCATCCGTCGCAGGTCGGCCCACTCGGCGGGGTGATGGTGTAGTCGGGCGAGAAGCCGAAAAGCTTGTCCCTCAGGCGCGCCAGCATCGTGTTCCCCTTCGCTTCCTCCGGCGGGGGCTGCCCCCCCTTCTGACTCCAACTATACAACGCCACGTTGCATGGAGGGAAGTCCATTCGTTCAGCCTGCCCGGGATGCTGGGCTGCAGCCGGGGCTACGACCGGCGGACGCCGGGAAGGCGCAGCAGGGCCTGCCCGAGCTGCTCGGCGGTGACCGGCCCGCGCTCGGGGAGCTCGGCCTCCTGCCACGCGAGCAGGGCGACGCCCTTGTCGCCGTCGGCGCCCTGCAGGACGTGCCTCTTCGCCTCGTCCTCGCTGATCGTGTCCGTCTCGGGGCCCAGGTCCATCAGGTGTACCGCCACGCGGGCCTTGTGCATCGGGTTGGACGCGAGGGCCTCCATCTCCTTGTAAACGAGAACGCGGCGGCCGACGAGGGCCTGCGCGCGAGCGATCATGGCGGCCCCGGCGTCGCTGTCGCCGCGGTCGGTGCGGATGACCTCGAGTTCGCCGGAGACGTTGCGCAGCTGCAGGACGCCCCGGGTGCTGGTCTCCTCGACAGCGACGGCCAGCAGCGTGGCGGGGAACTTCGTGGCGGCGGTGAGGCGCTGGAGGTCCCGGGCGACGACGTCGCCGAGGACGAAGAGGTCGACGGCCAGGGCGCGGACGCGCGCCTGCCACTGCGGTTCTTCGCCGGGCGGGCAGGGGCCGGCCGCCTGGGCGGCGGCGACAACGAGGGGGTGGTGGCTGGTCACCCCCACATGATGACCTGCCCCGGCCCGGGATGATCGGGGAGGAGTTCGGATCCGCGAGGGAAGGAACAGCGCGATGGCGATCAGAGGATGGAGCCCGGAGAGGACGGCCCGCCTTGAAGCGCTCGTCGACGAGTGCCGACCGCTGTTGGCCGAGGACGGCGGGATGGCTGCCGTGCAGCGGCTGCTGAGTGAGCGCCGGGTCGAGGTGCTTGATGCCGTGGTGATCACGCGTGAACTGCTGGGGGCGGGTCCCACGTCGCTCGCGGAGGCGAAGACCATCGTTCTGACGAGCCCAGGCAGAGGGCGTGAGCTGAGGGTGCACGAGCAGTTCATGGACGGCTTGGAACAGAACGGTGCCCTCGGCCAGTGACAACCGGCTGGTCAGCGCCCCGCCACCCGCGGAGGGTGGCGGGTTGAGAGGCAGCCGTCAGACGGCCTTGGCTGGTGCTTCGGCCCGGGTGCTCTCCGTGCAGACCGCGGCCCGGCTGATCAACGAGCACGTCGGACCGCGAGTCGCCGACCTGCTCGGGGCGTCGTAGGCCGACCCGCCAGGGAGGAAAGCACATGCGCGATGCCCTTCTGTTCGGCGAGCTCGCGGGCGCAGACACAGAGCCAGCATTGAGGGAGAGGCAGCCCTCGGACGGCCCGACTCCTCACAGGCGGCGCATGACCGCCACGACGCGCCCAAGGATGGTGGCCTGGTCGCCGGGGATCGGGGCGTACGAGGCGTTGTGCGGGAGCAGCCAGACGCGGCCGTCTTCGCGCTTGAGGCGCTTCACGGTGGCCTCGCCGTCGAGCATCGCGGCCACGATGTCGCCGCTGGCGGCGTCAGGCTGGCGGCGGACCGTGACCCAGTCGCCGCTGCAGATGGCCGCGCCGATCATCGAGTCGCCGACGACCTCCAGGGCGAACAGCTCTCCGTCGCCGACGAGTTGGCGGGGCATCTCGAAGACGTCCGTCACCTCCTGCTCGGCGGTGATCGGGGCGCCGGCGGCGATCCGCCCGACGAGCGGGACGGACGCGGTTGCCGGGAGCTCCGCCACGTCGGCCGGCTCGTCGACCGGCTCGGGCGGTAGCGAGTACGCGCGCGGCCGGTGCGGGTCCTTGCGGATCGCACGCTTCCTCTCGAGCGCCGCGAGCTGGTGCGCGACGCTGGAGGTGCTCGACAGGCCGACGGCCGCGCCGATCTCCCTCATCGAGGGCGGGTAGCCGGTCCGCTCGATGTGGTCGCGGATGGCGGTGACGATGTCGCTCTGCCGGGTGGTCAGACCGTCGGCGTGGGTACGTATCCCCGGCGGCCTGCCGGGACGTCCTGCTGTGCTGGTGGTGTCCATGACCTGCGGCCTCCCCCTGTGGTGATCATGGTGGGACAAGCACCGTATCCCGACCCATCCAGGTATGGGAACGCTATTTCGATTACGGGCGTTCGTCCCGCTCACGGCCGCCCGGCCTGCGCGATTGCCGCGCAATCAAGGGGGCGGGCGCCGCCGGAGCGCAGTACGCCCGAACGCCCTTCGTTTCCCGCCCTGTTGGGTATAGGGCGGGGGACGAAGGGAGGGTTACGCGGAGGCCAGCGCCGTGTACCGGGGCTGGCGGGTGAGAGCGTCCGCGTACCACTCGTCCTTCTCCGCCAGCGCCGCGCCCAGCTTCAGCACCTGGTCGTCGGGCGCGGTGCGCTGCGCCGCGAGGAACGCTTCCCAGTCCGCCCAGCCGATCTCCGACTCGACCTCGTGTCCCAGGTGGTGTACGAAGACCGTCTCGGTTACGCCCGACCGGTGCGTGCCGGGGTGCCCCGCTTTCCGGATGCAGGTGTACGTGGTGCGGTCGTCCTCGCGCTCACGGCTGTAGGTCGAGGGGCAGGTCTGCGTCTCCATCGGGTGCTCCTTGCGTCGGTCCGTGTTCGTGGTCCCGACATTACAGCGCCACGTTGTAATGTGGAAGCGATCCGGGCCGCAAAGATCAACTTTCGAGGGGCCGGGCGAAAAATCGGTCTCCAGAACGGCACCGTGGGCGGCCGAACTCGAAGCCGCCGGTATGCCGCGACCTTGGAACGGCTCCCAGGCCGCCAGCGGGCCGCACAGCCGTTTTCGATCTCGCCGACGCGCGAAAAGCGTACGCGCGTACGAACTTCGGGCCCTCGCGGATCACATGGTCAGCCCAACGCGCGGATCACCTACCATAACTGTCCTTATGGTAGGTGAGACGGTTAGTCTCGGATCATGACCCAGCCCCGTCCCGAGCCCCCTCGCTCCGCCGCCGGTCTCGCCGCGCGCCTCGCCGACCAGGCCACCGCCTTGCGCGAGGCGCTGCGCCAGCGCGAGCACCGCGCCGCCAACGGCGGCCCCGAGCATGACCACGGCCTGCACCACCTGGCGGCCCGCCTGCTCGCCGGCGCCGCCGAGGACCTCGTACCGCAGCAGCCGCCGGCCGACGACACTGTGGCGCGACTGATCCGCGACGCCGAACCGCTGCGCGAGGCCCTGCTGCTGCGCGAGGACGCCGCCACCGCAGTCCGCGAAGTCGACGAGGAACTGCACACCTTGGCCTACCGGGTACTGACCACGGTGGACCTCCTGGGCACGAACTACCCCCACGTCACCCCGGCCGGCCCTCCCCGCTACCGCCACGTGTCCGACCTGGTCGCGGACGCCGTGGCCGCCTGGCCCGAGGAGCAGCGCGCCCGGGTGACCGCCGTCCTCGCCGACGCGGGCGTGGAGTTGCCCCAGCCCCAGAGCACCGCCGTGCACCACCGATGCGATCAAACGTGTCGCTGCCCGGTCCACGGCACCCCGCTGCACTACTGGCGCGCCGGGGACCTCCACGCCTGCCAGGACACGTACTGCCGCTATGCGAAGGGGATTTCAGCCGACGTGCTGGCTGCGGCGGTGCACGGATGAGCCGCCCGGCCAACCCGCCCCGGGAGGAGCTGCTCGCCGTCGGCGCGTTCCTCCCGGCCCGGGCGGCGGCCGCCGAGGTTGCCCGGGCCCGGCGCTGCGCGGCCCAGGCGCTGCCCGCGGCGGTCGGCCAGGCGGTCGAGGCCACCGACCGGCTCGTACAGGCCCGCCTTCTGGGGGCCGAGATGCTCGCGGACAGCGACCCGAAGGACGGCCGCGTGCGCGCGTGCGCCGCGCCGCTGTATGAGCTGGCCGAACAGTGGAACCAGCACCCCGATCATCAACTGCGCCGGGCACAGGGGAAGTTGACCGGCCTGACCGCCCAGCCCGCACCGAAGAGGAGCGCCCGATGAGCCGCCGCGCGGTCGACGATGTCGGCAGCACCGACTACTTCGCCCTCCTGGACGCCGGCACTGACGACGCGGGCCGCCTGTACGTGGCGGGCGACGGCGTCACCGCGATGCTGCGCGGCATGGCCGAGCAGTGGCAGCAGGAAGCCCGCCGCCGCAGCGACCTGGACGCGCGCACCCTGCTGGTGCTGTCCGACCGCCTCACCGAGCAGGCCGACCAGCTCGACGAGCAGTTCGGCGACCACGTGAAACGCTCTGGCCGGTGAGCGCGCAGGATACGCGCCCGGGCCGCGGGCGGCGGTGTGCCGCTGCTCACGGCGTCCCGGCCCGGCAACTGCGGAACAGCACGGGTAAGTGGCGGCACCGCCCCGCCAGTACGGAGAGCACAGCGTGAACAGCACCGACCTGGTCCCGGCCGTCCTCGACGCGGAGCTCGTCGAGGAGCCGTCCGGCCTGCCGTCGGCGGCCCCGGGGGCCACCGGGGCACTCCCGGACGCCGCGATCGACATCAACGAAACGCTCACCCCCGAGGCCGAGGAGGACCTGGCCAACTCCGGCCGCGAGAACACCCGCCAGACCTACTCCGACCGCTTCAAGGCGTTCGCGAACTGGTGCGTGGACCGCGGCCGCACCCCAGGGCCACGCACCTCGGAGCACAACCTCGTCTCCTATGTTTCGTACCTGCGCCGAAAGGACATCGGGCACGACACGATCCGCCTGTCGATCGCGGCCATCGTCGACATGAACGCCCGGGCGGGGTACGAGAAGTGGCCGCCCACCGCGAAGGCCCTGAAGATTTACGCGGATGCCCGGCACGAGCAGGCGGAGGCGGGCCGCGGCCAGCGCTCGGCCCCGCCCTTGGACATGGAGCGCCTGTCGCAGATGACCGCCGGGTGCCCGGACACCCTGGGCGGGCTGCGCGACCAGGTGATCTGCTATCTGGGGTACTACTGCCGGGGGCGCCGCTCGGAGCTGGCGAAGTTCCGCATCGCGAGCGTGGAGTTCGTCAGCGACGACCTGGCGGTCGTGCGGAAGTGGACGTCGAAGAACGACACGCGGGATGCCGGACGCGAGTACGAGATCGACGACCCGGTGGCGGTGGCGGTCCTGCGGCGGTGGATCATCGCGCTGCGGGAGGCCGGCGAGGGCGCCCCGCATCTGCCGCTGCTGCGCTGGGTGGATCAGTGGGGCAACATCCGTCCGGTGAGCGGCAGGGGCTGGGGCATGACGCCGCACGCCGTCAACGAGGCGGTCAAACGCCTGGCGCGGCACGTGAAGCTCGACGTCGCGGACGACGTGACCTCGCACGGGCTGCGCGCTGGCGTGCCCACCGACCTAGGCCGACTCGGCTACTCCGCCGGAGAGATCAAGGAGATCACCGGCGACTGGCACTCGACCGAGCAGGTGGAGAAGTACCGGAAGATCGGACGGCGGCGCGCGGGCAAGAAGGCCGACGACCGGCGCTCCAAGGCCATCACGGAGCTGCAGCACCTGCGGCCGGAGCCGGCGGCGGATCCGGCCGAGTAGCGGCGCTCGGCCTTCGTTTCGCAGACGCTGCCCGCGTACCGTCCTGCGATCGCCAGGCGCGAAGGGGGCGACACCCCCACGGTGCCCGTGCCCCGCGGCTCCCGGCGGCGGCCGCTATCGGGTCCGGTGCGCGACAAGACATTTTGGTCTGCGTAGCCGCTTGATCACCTCCCCTGATCATGGGAACGTGTGACTACGCCGGGCCTTGCGGACCCGGAAGTAGGGCCAGGTGCACGCCGTACGACAGGCACCCGACCTTGCGACCCGCCAGGCTTCGGCCTGGAAGTGAGGCCAGGCTCCGTATCGCGGACTGCCTGGCCTTTGCGCTGTCCACGGTCGCTGCCGACAAGGGCTGTTTCAGGGCGCTGTGCGGTACGTCCTCGCAGACGCGGCCGCGCTCGCCGTCCTTCTGTGACCCTGCTGCCAGCACGGCGGGCGAGCGCTTGTGGATCGAGTTGCTGCGCTCCGTGGAACCGTCAGGGCGCAACGGCTAGCGCCCTTCAGGCACCTGAGGGAGGGAGCAGGTCCTCCCTCAGGTGTACGAACCGCACGGTCCGGTGTCGGGTCGCGGGCCCGGCTCTTCTGCTGCTACGTCACGTCCTCGACGAGCCCGGCGGACTGGGCTTCCCTCAGGGCCACCTCAACGTCGAAGCCGCCCAGTTCGTCGGCCACGAAGACCGCTGCGAGCCACTCGAGCGCCCGGTGCCGAGCATCCGTGCTCAGCACCGCCAGAGTGTCGTACGCCGACTTCATCGCGGCCAGTTCCTGGTCCATGGCGGGGCCCTCCTTCCGTTCGCTGGGGGTGTCACTCACCAGCAGACCAGTCGGATGTCGCAGCTATGTCGCACGGTTCAGTTCCGTGTGACCCGAGCGCACATCGCTGGCCATGGCGGCTGTCTTCTTGTCGGGGAGGGCGGCGAGCGGGGATCGCTGGCCCTTGGGGGTGGCGCGGATGGCCAGCCAGTCGAGGCGGCGGCTTCGCAGGAGCCGGTCCAGGTCGGCCTGGCGGTAGAGGCGGACCTGGGTGTGGTGCTGTCCCTCGACGACCTCGCGGGGGATGAGCAGCCCCGCCCGCACGAGGTGGTCGAAGTCGCTCTCTCTCACGCCCAGGACACGGGCCGCCGCGTCGCGCATGTGGAGGCGGCCTGCGGCCGAGGCGCGTTGGACCTTGCGGCGGTCCGTGCCGCGGAAGGACTCCAGAGTCAGGCCGCAGTAGAGCGGGCGGCCGCGGTACTCCCCGCGGAGGGGAAGGTGACCGCGGCGGGCCAGTTCGGCTGCGGTGCCGGGGTGCACGGTCATGCTGTACCGGTCGGCGAGGTACTTCTCGGCCCGGGCGGCGCCTACGTCGGGCATCGTGCCGGTGGCCTTCTTGACGGCGTCGATGCGGGCGATGACGTCGTCGAAGACGGCGGCCGACCAGCGTCGGCCGGTGGCGTCCGGGTCGGGGATCAGGCCGAGACGCTGCGCGCGTTCGAACTGCCACAGATCCAGGCCGGCGTGGGTGGGAAACTGCACGGGGCCGTACGACTTGAGTGGCGCGGTGGTGGTCACGTCGGGTCTCCGTTCGGGTCGGTGCAGCTGCTGTCCGCCGCGTCTTGGGGGGCGAGGGCTTCGGCGTGGAGGGTGCGCTGCAGGTCGCCGCCCTTCACCCGGCGGGCCAGGAAGTCGGCGTACGTCACCAGTTCGCTGCCGGGGGTCGGCGGCGGCGTCGTCTCTTCTTGCTGCTGGTGGTACCGGGGCTGGCGGCGCGGCCGTGGGGGCGGTCCCTTGCGGGGCAGCGGCTTGCCGATCGCCGCGGCGTGGTGCTTCACCGCGGCCGCATCGATGCCGCGCAGGCCCGTGGGCTTCGGGTCCGGCAGGGCCTTTGTGGTGTCGTCGGCGACCGCGTCGATGGCCGCCTGGGGGTCGGTCCCGTCGACGGCTGCGGTGAACGCGGCCACGGCCATGCGCACGTACGCCCAGGCGGCCGTGCGGGCGGCCTGCTCCAGGCGTTCCTTGTGCCGCTCAGCGAGGTCCACCTCGCGGGTGGCCGCCTCGACGGCCAGGGCGTGCCGCTCGGCCTGGAGTTCGGCGACTTCAGGTTCCTCGCCCTCCCGGGCCTCCGGCGGCTCGGCGGCGGCGCGTCGTCCGGCCTCCTCCCCGGCCTTCCAGGCGTCCCGCCAGGCGCCCGTGAGCGCGTCGCACCGGCGGCCGGCGCGGGCCAGGGCGGCGTCGACTTCCTTAGGCCAGACGGCGACACCGTCGGGGTGCGGTGCGTTGATCTCCGGATAGACCTGGGCGTACTCCGTCCAGTGCTGCCGGTAGTAGCGCCGCCCCTTCTCGGTGATCTGGTAGCCGACCCTGCGGGTGGCGCGCTCGGCCAGGCCGTGCTTGCCGATCAGGACGCGTTCGACGGTGGTGCTGTACGTCCAGTCCAGAGGCTTGCCGCGCTGGTCGGCGGCCCAGAGGTAGCCGAGGACCTGCCAGGACCGGTCGGACAGGTCGACGGTCGAGCGGCTGCCGCGGCCGCCCATGTCGTGGGCGGCCCGGTACACGGCCCGGCCCTCGCGGGTCAGGAGCACGGTGTGCATGACGCCGAAGCGGGTGCCGCGGATGTCCTGCTCGATGAGGCCCTTCTCCAGCAGGACGGTCATCGTCGACCCGTTGCCCTGGTTGTGGTAGCCCTCCCACTCCAGACGGCTCTGCAGGGTGGTGACGCCGTACAGGTCCCGGTTGTAGGGCTCGTGGGTGAAGTCGATCTGCCGCCACTCCGAGGCGGGCCGCTTGTCGTAATGGCCCTGGGCGGCCTGGTAGGCGCGCTTGGCCTCGGTCTCTTGGTCCAGGTCGTAGATGATGCGCACGAACGTCTGCTGCCGTTCGTTCAGTGACTCCCAGACGGCCAGGCGGCGCTCTAGCGCGGTGGGTTTGGCCTTACCGGGCACGGACGGCTCCCGTGGGGCACACGTGCCCGTCCGCGGGCGCGTCGAGCGGACACCAGCCGCCGCGGACCAGGCCGTCTTCCAGCAGGTCGAGGACGTCGTCCTGGTCCTCCTCGTTGAGAGGGATGCGGGTGTGCGGCCCGACCGGGCCGACCAGGAGCAGCACCTGGCCACGCTGGCGGGCGGTGGTCACCCAGTCGTCGGTGAGGTCGAGGGCGGCGAGGAAGAAGTGCCCGTGTCCCTCCTTCGGGGCGGCGGTGGCCGCGCGGACGGCGATCCAACTCGGCGGGACGGTGCCCGTGTTGTGCTCCAGGCGCAGCGTCCAGCCGTGCTCGCCCATGTCGCTGGTGCCCTCGTCCGGGAAGCCGTCCTCGAGCAGGTGGAAGTCCAGGAGGTGGAAGAGCGCGGGGTGCGGCTCGTAGTCCTCCGCCTCTGCGGTGACCAGCAGGACCGGCAGGTGCGGCCCCTCGGGCTCGTCGGGGGGCGCCAGGTACGCGGTGGCCGTGAGTCCGAAGTGGATGATGCGTCCTTCGGGGTCGTCCGGGACCTCGAGGCTGACCCGGTGCGGCTGGTGCGGGATCTCGACAGGGACGACCCAGCGGACCAGGGAGGGCGTGCAGGCGGCGTGGGCGAGGTTCGTCATCATCACGTGCGTGGCCGGGTTCAGGTCCGGGTCGAAGACGCTCACCGTGAAGATGACCGCCGTCGGGTCGGTGGCGACGCTGCCGGGCTCGTAGCACTCGTAGCACGAGTACTTCTTGCTGCTGCCGGCGCGCTGCGCGAGGAACGCGCGCAGGTCGTACTCGACGCCGATGTGACCCTCGCCGTCGATGAAGCGCTCCACCTCGGGGGTGAGGACGAACCCGCCCTGCGCCGGGGCGGTCTGCTCGGAGCGGGGGGTACGGAGGCTCTCCAGGGCGGCCGTGTACGGCATGCCGGTCTTCTCAGCCAGCTGGTGGGCACGGTCGGAGAGGCTGTTGCTGGTCTTCTTGCTCTTCGGCACGACGGAACTCCACGGCAGGACACCCACGCTGCCCGCCCGGTTCGTCGGGTCGGTCGAAGACGGCAGAGCTGAGCCTCACGGGCCCTTGCCCGGCGTGATGCCGGGTGCCGATCTCCTGGCCGGCGAGCCTTCGACCGTGGGTGCCTTCGCTGCGTGGGAGCGAATTGGCCGGTCTGCGCGGTGCGTGTCCAGCGCTGAGACCAGCGTAGTGGCTACCACTGACACTGGGGCCGCATCCGGCCGCCCGAAAGGGAACGGCCCCGGCGTGCGGACGGCTTCGGCCGCGCCGGGCTGATGCATTGACCGGAGCGCGCCGGACAGGTCGGCGAGTCGCCCTCGACCGCCAGGAGTCGCCCGTGGACCACCTCGAGCGTGGTCGGGCGAGCGAGGGCTTCAAGGGGGCGTCACGCCGGGGTGGGGCGGCTCGTTGAGCGGCTGGGGGCCGCTGCCGACCAGAGAGAAGTTGATCGTGACCGACATGATGACGGAATGGCAGACGACGCATCGCCAGCAGGAGGAAGGCGCCCTGGCCCTGCTCGATGTGCTCCGGGAGGGAATCCAGTACCGGCTGCCCACGCTGAGCTGGACCGTGACGTACGGCGGTGTCCTGCTGGCGGAGGCCCGCAAGGAAGACACCGCCCGCGCGGACTTCCAGGCGTGGGCGGAGCACCTGCGGATGCAGCCCGAGGATCGGTCCCAGGACGGGCGGACGGTGCTGCGCGGTGTCACCGAGGACGGGGTTCCCGGACGCGGGCGGCGCGTGAGGATCATCCTGATCGCCAAGTTCTACGAGCCAGCCCAGCCGGTGCCCGTCGCCGGGTGATCGGGCTGCAGGACAACCTCTGGCGCCAGTCGGCATACGACGGCTGTGCGCGGGACCGAGCCGGTAGAGTCGGAGACGGCGGTGCGCGACCGCCTGACTCCGTGAAGGGGGACCCCGGCCCACGCCCGGTCCCCGTAGCCGGACAAGACGTCTTCGACTCCTCGTGCAGCAGCCAGCATCGTCCGCTCTTGATCCGTGCGGTGTGCGCGTGGGGCATGCCGTCGTGACTGGAGTGTTCCGATGCCGAAGGACTCCCGCGCCCGTACCCAGGCCGTGCGCGCCGTGATGGCCGAGACGGGCCTGCCGTATACCCGGGCCGCCCTCGAGCTCGACCGCCGCACCGGTGCCGCCGGCCAGCGCCTGAACTTCATTCCGTTCGTGCTCGCCTTCACCGTGCCGGCCACGGCCGACCGGCGGGAACTCGCCCAGTCCCTGGCCGACCAGCTCCAGTTGCTGCGCCGCAGGGAGACCGGCGAGGAGTACGAGGGCCGTGCCGACGTGATCGTGCCCGGCCGCCCGTGGGCGCCGGAGCCGGGCCTGCCCGGGCACGTCGCCGGGATCCTGCTCGTACGCGCCTGGGCGGTACGGCCGTGGGACCGCGGGGGCGAGTGGGAGGCGGTCGTCACCGACTTCCACGCCGCGGCGAGCGCGTGGCTCCTCGACCGGTACCCGGGCCCGGGCGGCGGGCAGCCGGCCGTGCTCCCGCTCGGGACCAAGGACGCGCAGGCCCTCGCCGCCACCGCCGACTTCACGGCGCACACCGAGGGCGAGCACGCGGAACTCCCCGGGGGGTGGGACGAGCTGATCGCCGCGCGGCGGGCCGAGGCGGATGCGCCGGGCAGCGCGGCCCCGGCATCCGCGGCCGGGGACCTGGAGCCGATCACCCTGGCGAGCCTGATCCGTATGGTCCCCAGCGCACCCGGAGGGTCCGGCAAGACCTCCGCTACGTACCTCCGGGACTCGCAGGGCGATCTGACGCACTGGGTGTCCGGGACGCCGGCTGTCGAGCCTGGTCCCGTCGAGCGCCCGTACCGGGTCGTCGACCGCGAGTTTCAGGGCTGGTACCGGCGCAGCGGCGATGGCTTGTACGACGCCGACCGTGGTCACGCCCGGGGGTTGGAGGCGATGTCGTACGAGGAACTCGACGCGGCGCGGGGGCCGTTGCGCCCGGTTCAGCCGCCGTCTCGGGAGGACTGTGACGCGGTGAAGGCCGCGCTTGCCGGGGCCGGGCGGAAGGCGGCGGCCTCGCTGCTGGTCGCCCTGTTCCGGCTGGTGGAGCAGGATGCCCGGGCCGGTCGTTCGGCCGGGGCGAAGAACTGGCTCATCGCCGGGCGGGAGGGCTCGCACGAGAGCGCGGCCCTGGACCGTCTCGCCTGGGGTATCGGCGGTGACCTGGACGAGAAGCCCAAGCGGTACGACGCGGCGGCCGTGGCCGAGCTGATGCGCGTGATCGGAGGGTGGGTGTCCGGCCCGGACCGGTACGTCGAGGTCGCGGCCAACCTGGCCTTCCTGTTCAGCAGTGTCGCGGACGAGGCCGGGGGCTGGTCGGCTGTGGCCGACCAGTATCTGCAGCGTCACCAGCGGGTGGGGACGCCGGACCACGTCGTTGAGGCCGTCCAGCTCTACCTGATGTCCGCGAGCCGGACGCCCGTCTTCGAGTAGCCGAGGGGTGGGGCGGGCGTCGGGCGGGCCGGCCCGCCCGGTCCGGCTACCAGCGGCTGCGGTCGAGTTCCGGGTCGGCGCCGATGGTCCAGGTGTGGTGGATGGCGGAGTCCTGCATCTCGTGCACGAGGTCGAGCACCTGGTCGTCGGTGACCTTGCCGCGCAGCGCCGCGAGCATCTCCAGGGACAGCGCGGCGTGCGCGGACCAGTCCGGCAAGCCGGGCCAGCGCTCGTTCAGCGCGTCCCGGGCGGCGCGGTAGGCGTCGGTGGTGACGCGCTGGTCCTCGTCCTCCAGGTGCCACGGCCGGCGGGCGGTGATGAGGACGAACGCGCCGATGTTGCGCCAGCCGGCGGGGGCATCCCCGGGCTGCGGTCCCTTCTCCGGCGGGCGGACGACGTACACGTCGAAGAAGGCCGGGTAGGGGCGGCCGTCCCGGGCGACGTCGTGGGCGCTGCGCGCCACGTAGGCGGCGAACAGCTCCTCCATGGTGGCGTCGCGGTCCAGGCCCGGGTCCGGGGTTGCGGGGATCGAGGCGTCCAGCAGGAACGCGGTCGTCGCCACGGTGGGTTCGGTGCTCGTGGTGTCGACCGTACGGGCGGCGCGGGCGCGGAGAGCGCCGGTGGCTTCCATGTGGGCGCGGGCGGCCCGGTCGCGGGCGCGGTTCTTCGACATCAGGTCCATCACTCCATGCCGGCACGCCCCACGCGCGTGCCGCTCAGAGCGGACGCTGGTCAGCTGCACGATGCGTCAGAGACGACTTGCCGGAGCTGGGGACCTGGCGTGGGCCTGCGGTCCCCTCACGGATACCAGGCGGTCGTGCACCGCCGGGTCCGAGTGTACGCGGGGTGAATGTGCCGCCCCTTAGTACTCGCCGCATCACCTACGGTTCGTCGGCATCGGGAAGGGCGTCCTGCTCGACGGCGAACCGGCCGGGGTCCGGTGCGCCGTGGATGCCAGCGCGGCAGCGCGGACCCAGGGCCCAGCGCCGCGAGACGGAGTCGGTCAGCTTCGCCTTGCACTCCGTGCACGTGACCACCGGCCGGAACCGGGTCACCGGGACCGGCAGCGCGGTCTGCTCGTCGTCCGGTCGGATGGTCACGGCGTCGCGGGGTCCGGCTCGGCCGCCGCCAGGTTGGCGGGCTTGGGGCTCTGGTCGAGGTAGCTCTCCAGCGGCTTGCCGCTGTTGGCGACTTCCAGCAGCCAGTCGGCGTGACACGGCTGATCGAGCGGGCACCAGCACATGAGGGTCTTGCCGGCGAGCTGCTCGCGGATCTGGCGGAGGTACTCGAGGTCGTGGGTCTTGCTGTTGCGGTAGCTGTCGATGGCCTGCTCGCGGGTGAGCGGCGCCTTGTCCGTGCGGTCGATCCAGCCGCCCGGCAGCACCGTCCAGCCGGTCGATCCCTCGGCCCAGGGATTGCCCCAGACGACGCCGGGGCCGCGGCCGACGTACACGGCGCCGTCGGGCTTCTTCCACCCGGCGGTGCGCTGGCGCTGGACGCGGGCGGGGGCGGGGGCGATGGCTGTGATCACGATTCTCCTACTCGGGGCGGGCGGCGCGCAGGCCGCTGTCGTCGTCGCGCCAGGCGCAGACGTGCAGGTCGGCGGCGCGTTGCCGGTCGAACATCGCGGCGATCCACACCTGGTCGGGGGCGTGCAGGGCGAGGTCGGCCCACGCCCGGGCGTTGAGGAGGAACGGGTCGCGGGGGTCTCCGCAGTCGCAGGGGCAGTCGGGGACCGGGTCGCGCAGGACGTCGACGCCGTGGCATCGGTGGTGGTGGTGCCGGGCGCAGGACTCGCACGCGGTGCGCGGGATGACGAAGGTGCGCACCCAGCGCGGCGGTTCGGCCGGCTGCCGGGGCCGGGCCGCCCGGACCGTCCGGACCGTCCGGACCGTCCGGCGACGCCGAGCGCGCCGGGCGGCCAGTTCGTCGCGGGAGTCCGTCACTGGGCCTCCCCGAGCGCGTCCGGTGTGCCGCCCAGGAGCAGGCGCAGCCGCCCGCGGGCGGGCACCGGGCTGGTCTGGCCGGGGGTGGGCCAGTCGTCGGCGGCCAGCCCGTACGTCGGCGGCTCCCACCGCTGGCCGGAGTAGTGCCGGTAGATCGGCACCCAGTCGGCGGCGAAGTAGCTGGGCAGCAGCCCGCCCCGGTTCGGGATCGGTGGCGGGGCGTCCTCGTTCTGTGCGCGGACCTGTTCGGTGACGCGGTCGGCGTGCTCGCGGTGGCGGCGGCAGAACCACCGTGCGGTCACCCAGCCCGTGGCTGGGTCGCGTTCGATGACCCGGTGGTGGCTGTTGGCTCCGCAGACGCTGTCCTCGTTCCTCCAGTCGCGGGGCGGGGTGTAGCCGGGATCGACGTGGAGGATCGGGGGCGGCGGGGTACGCAGCGGGGTCGGCGGTTCGACGCCGGGCAGCAGGTCCTGCGTCGGCGTCTGGCGGGGCTGGTAGCCGCGGGGCCGGTAGGGGCGCAGCCGAGGCGCTTCGCATGGCGGGGCCTGGCTCGGGCTCCAGTTCTGCGCCGAGCGCGACGCCTCGTAGCGCGGGGCGTCGGCTGCCATCAGGGCGTCGAAGCGCGGCCGGCCGATGCGGTCGCGGCCCAGGAGGCGGGCGGCGATGTTCAGCGGGCCGCGGCCTTCCTCGGCCGGGGCGATGCCGACGGCGTACGCCACGGCCAGGAGCAGCTCCTTGGCCTCGTGGCCGGCGCGCTTGTCGGCGTAGATGCGGTGGACGGTCTCGATGTAGCCCTCGGGCCCGCGGCCTCCTCGCTTGGGCGGCGGGGCGGGTACGGCGGCCAGGTGTGCTGCGGCTCCCATCGTCAGCGTTCCCCCTTCGATGCGGGGCTCACCTCGAGCGTCTGCACCATGATCTCCCCGGTGTTGGTGGTGAGGCGGGCAGTGAGGAGGTCCTCACCGGTCTCGGTTAGGCGGACGAGGCTGGTCAGGCGGAGGGGCGTTCGAGGACGTAGCCGGTGTGGCGGGGCTTACCGTCCTTCGTGGTGGCGCTCTCATGGAGCTGGGAGGCTTCGATGGCGCGGCGTCGGATCTCGCGGCCGTCGTCGGTGAGGGTGACGACGTCGACCTTGCCGTAGCCCCACACGCCGGGGACCGACTGGACCTCGCCGACGACCTTGATGCGGCGGGGCTCGCTGTCCGGGTACGGGTCCCCGAGGCTGCGGTAGGTCTGGTCGGACTCGATGGGCATGGGTTCCTCTTTCCTCCTGGTCAGGGTCGGGTGATGTGAAGGCGGCGCCGTCCGCCGCCGGGCTGCTGGTCGGGGACGACGTGGAAGCCGACGGCCTGCAGGGCGAGCCGGTACGTGTCGAGGCCGTCCTGCTCGCCGGGGCCGTCGTGGAAGACGTTGACCTGCCTGCGGCCAGCCTGGACGACGCGCCAGCCGGGGATCCCCCAGTCGTCGTTGATCCACTCCGACCGCGGGTAGGCCTCCAGGACTTGGATGATGTCCTGGGTACGGATCACGCGGGCCATCAGATCACCGCCAGCGAGCGCGCCTCGATCTTCGTGAGCTTCTCGGCGAGGACGTACTCGGGCTTACCGGTGATCGAGGCGAGCGCCACGGCAGCGGTGACGATCACGTCGCAGAGTTCGTCCTGCACGTCGACGATCGTGTGGCTGGCCCCCTTGCGGGGGTTCTGGCCCTGCACGCCGATCCACGCCTGCGCCACCTCCCCCACCTCCTCGGCGAGCTTCAGGATGCGCAGGCCGATCTCCGCGTCCTGGCGCCCGTTCTGGTCATCGAGCCAGCCGACGAGCCGCTGGATCGTCGACCACTGATCGTTGGTGAGCATCGGTACCTCCTGAGGTGGGCTAGTTGGTGTGGTGAAGCGCGTCGGCGACGGTGCGGTCGCGGAGGTCGCGGTCGGCGGGCGGCTGCACGGCGGCCTGCTGCTCACGGCCAGCCAGCGGGTGCCCGTCGAGGGCGGCACGGATCCGGATGGCGGCCTCGTGCTGCATCGCGGCCCGCTGGGTGTCCGGCTCGGTGCGCATCTCTGCGTCGATCGCGTCGGCCAGCCCGCGGACACGGGCGAGCGCGGCGCGGAGGTCACCCTGCTCGGCGTCGGCGGGCACAGACGGCACGGCGGCGGCCCGGCTCGCGTCGTAGGCGTCCAGCAGCGCCTCCGGCGACTCGTAGCCAAGCGCGCCCACGCAGAAGTTGAAGTCGATCGCGCGCAGTAGATCATCACGGACACCGTCGGCGTCGGTGTACGGGCGGTCGGGCATGGTGCTCCTTCGTGATGACGGGGCGGTGGTCGGACTGCTCACTGCTCCGCGGTCTCCCACGCCGCCACCGCGCGCTTCACCGCGTCGGCCTCATGCCAGTACGGGGCGTGTCCCTCCGGCACCTCCTCGCCCGCCAGCAGCGTGCGGACCACAGCGACGACCGCGGCCGGGTCGGCGTAGCGGCCGAGCGTGGGCAGGAACTCCGGCTCGTGCTCCAACTCGCCATGCGCCTTGCGCGGGGCCCACTGCCACTGCTCGGCGGGGTGCTCCCACAGCAGGACGAGGCCGTCCTCATGCACTTCGGTGTTGACGGCCGGGTGGCCGCCGGTCCACACGAGGAGCGCGTCGAGCTGCGTGGTCAGGCCGGAGGCGTCGTATCGGTTCGTCTCACTGTCGGAGATCTGGGTCCAGTCGGGGGCCAGTCCGGCGGCGGTGAGCGCGTCGTCGACGGCGGTGATGTACGGGTTGTGGGGCAGCGTGCGGTCGGTCATGGGGTTCCTCTCGGTGGTCGGGATGGGCGTCTGCTGGGCGAGCTGCTCCTTCGTGGGTCAGTGGCCGGGCGCCGCACCCGGTAGGTCACGGGGTGGTCTTGCAGGCGGGGCAGAGGTCGACCACCCGGTCGTCGCGGCGGCGGCGAGCCCAGCCGTCGACCCGGCCGTCCGCGCGTACTTCCGCCGCCGTCATCGAGGCGGAGCTGGCTCGGATCGCGGCGGACTCGGGGCATCCGCGTTCGTGGCCGGGGCCGTCACAGGCGATCTCGACGCCGAGGGAGTACGCGGTCATCGGGTCGCCTCGGCGGTCCGGCAGACGGCGCAGACGTGGAAGGCGTCGCTCGCCTCGTGGCAACGGTCCACGCAGCGGCGGCAGTGGTCGGTCAGGCCGTGCCGGGCGTGGCCGTCGTGGCGGGTGTCGGCCGGGTCGAAGGGCGTACGGCACGCCGCGCACGCCGCGGACTCCTGCTCGGCGACCGCGTCCTCGCCAGCCGCCAGGAAGCCGCGGACGGCCTCGTCGGCGCGGCCGGTCTCGGCGTCCCGCTTGGCGAGCTGGTCGAGGAGGTACTTCCGCTGCGCCTGGAGGCGGCGGACCGCGGCGATCAGCGCGCGTACATCTTCCGGGGCGTGGGCGATGAACAGGCCGTCGGCCTGGACCTGTGCCCAGTCCTCCTCGGCCGTCCACTCTCGGTGAGTTGGCTCGTTGTCCAGGGGCTCCTCGTCAAGGCGGGCGATTCCCCGGCGGGCGCGGTAGCCGTAGCCCGTCTTTTCGAGGTCAGCGGCGATCTGGATCAGGCCGCCGCTCTCGTAGAGGCCCCAGGGCCCCGGGGTGGCGGCGGTGGCGCGGGCTTCGATCTGGTCGAGCTCCTCAGGGGTGAGCGGGGTGGGCTGGCCGGTCATGGACTGGTGGGACACGTGGTGCCTTTCTGAATTCGGTCTACCCCTGTGACACGAAATCTGGTTACGCTGGCCGCGCCGTACGCGGCGCATGGCTCTTGTGAGGGGGCCGCCACCTTCTTCGGTGGCGGCCCCCTCGCCTTTGCGGGCGGCCGGGGCCGGTCAGGCGCTGGAGTGCTCGGCCAGGTTCAGCAGGGCGGCGGTGATCCCGTTGAGAGCGGTGACGATCTCTTCGACCTCGAGGTTGTTGAGACGGTCGACGTTGAGGGCGTCCATCGCCCGGCGGGCCTCGGCGGCGTAGTTCCGCGGCGGGCTTGGGAACTTCGGGATCTCGTGGCGGGCGGCGGCGATGTCGCCGATGGAGTGCAGCAGCCGTACGCGCCCGAAGACACCGGGGCTGTCGGGTTCCCATTCGGCGGTGTGCAGTTCGACGGCGTTGTCCTCGGCGCTCCACAGGGCGCGGACCTCGTAGGCGGGATCCACGTAGTCGGCGTGGATCAGCACCGCCGCCTGCAGCTTGCCGTTCTCGTCGTACCCGGCGGGGCTCAGCGGCTCGATGCCGAGCTCGGCGAGCTTGGCGTTGATCTTCTCGGCCTGGTCCTTGACGAGGCGCAGCTTGCTGGCCTTGACGGCGAGTTCGCGCTCGGCGCGGTCGGCTTCGGCGGCGGCGAGCCAGTTCGGCAGTGCGGTGGCCGTGGTGTCGGGCATCGGTCCCTCCAGGGGCTCGGGTGTCCACACCATAGCTCGATCTATTGCGTGTGTATAGGGTTTCCGTTACGGTTGGGGCTGCCGGGGTGACCCGGCCCGCCAAGCCGGGGCACCCGCTACCGGCGGTGCGGCAAACATAGGACACTTGCATGTGTTTGTGCACAGCGACGTCGTCGCTCGCCCTGAGAGCACCGCCGAGAGGACCCGCCACCGTGGCCGAAGAGAGCACGTCCCCACTCCCGTCCGGACAGCAGTGGGGGGAGGGTGACCCCGCACGCCCGCTGTACGTGCCCGCCGAGGTGAAACAGCAGTCTGACGCCCGGGCGTCAGCGGAGAGCAGGACGCTCGCGATGGTCATCCGCGAGGGCTTCACGCTCTACCGGTACGGCCACCTTGAGCCGGTCAAGCCCAAGCGCGCTCCCGCCGGCTCCGTCGGCGGGTCCAAGGCCATGCCGCCCACCAGCGTCCGGGTCCACCCTGCCGAGTGGGCGCAGATTCTGGAGCGCTGTGCCGCGGACAAGCAGCGGCTCGGCTTCCTCGTCAACCCCTCCCGCGTCGCTACGCAGTTCCTGCGTGACGTCTACCTGGCCGCCCCGGCGCCCGGCGAGGTCCCGGCCGAGGACTCCGCGCCGAACCGCTCGGTGTACATCCCGGACGCGGTCAAGAGCCGGGCCAGCTGGAAGGTGAAGGGCGAGGGCCGCACGCTCGCCGCGGTGCTCCGGGAGGCGTTCACGCTCTACCGGTACGGGCACCTCGAACCGACGCCCACCCTGCGCGCGGCGGCCGGAGCGGTCCCCCCGGACAGCGGCCCGCTGTCCACCACGGTCCGCGTGCCCACCGTCGAGTGGACGCAGATCACACAGCGCTGCGAGGCGGACTCCGAACGCCTCGGCTTCGGGGTCAACCCGTCCCGCATCGCCGCGCAGTTCCTCGCCGATGTCTACCTCAACGCGGAGGAGCTGGACGCGCCGGCCAAGGAGTAGCACCACCGCGGTCGCCTGACCGGCCGGACGCCGACAACTGGCCCCCGGGTGGCCGCCCCAGGCACAACCTCATAGGAGAGACCCGCCCATGGCGACAGCCATCGAGGCCCCCGCGACCGCGGGGGGCCCGGTTCAGCACACCCCTTTCCAGTTCGAAGCAGCGGCCAAGGAGGCCCGCCCGGTCCGTGCAGTTCTCGACGGGCCGCCCGGGTCCGGGCGCACCCTGGCCGCCCTGCGGATGGCGGCCGAGCTCGGCGAGAGCATCGCGGTCATCGACACCGAGCGCGGCCGGTCGCGGCAGTACGCGGACCAGATCCCCTTCCACGTCACTGAGCTGACCAGCTTCCACCCGACGAACTTGTCGCAGGCGCTGTATGCCGCCTCCGAGCACGACGTGGCGGTCATCGACTGCTGGTCGGCCTTCTGGACCGGGCCCGGCGGACACCTCGAGCAGGTCGACCTCGCAGCGCAGCGCGGCGGTGCCAACGGGTCCGCCTTCGGATGGCGCGAGGTACGCCCGCTCGAGCGCCAGATGCTCGAGGCTGTCATGTGCTTCCCCGGCCACGTCGTCGCCACCCTGCGCGACAAGCTCGAGGTAGTCCTGCGCACCGACGCCCAGGGACGCCAGGTGCCCACGCGGGTCGGGCTGCGTCCCGAGATGCTGGGCGGCATCGAGTACGAGGTCGACTTCGCCGCCTCCCTGCTTCCGACGCACGAGCTGGTGGTCACCAAGTCGAGCCTGCCGGCGTTCGCAAACGAGGTCCTCGACGACCCGGCAGCGGTGGGCAAGGCCCTGCGCACCTGGGCCGAGGAGGGCGTACCGCGCGGGCCCCGCGTCGAGTTCCTCCACCGCGCCTACGACCCCGAGGCGACCTACGAGTCGCTGTCCGCGCTCATCGAGGAGGTGCAGTACTGCCGGGCTGCCGGGATGGCGGCCGTCGACCACACCGGAGCGGCGACCACGCTCGCCGAGGTGATCTCTTTCCGCCTCAGCAGGGCGCGCAAGCGCCAGCAGGAGGCCACAGCCCGAGCCGAGGCCAGGGCCAGGGCCGAGACCAGCGCATGACCGCCTTGCCCCTGCACCGGGCCGCCGCGGCGGCAGCCGAGGCGAATCCGACGAGAGGAGAACCGTGCGCAGCCGTGCCCGCCTCACTGCGATCGCCTGCGCCGCGGCCGCCGCCCTCTGGTGGTGCCGCCGCACCGCGCGGCAGGCCCTGACCGACTCCGAGATCGCCCGTATCGGTGAGCGGGCCGCCCACCAGCAGCACGCTGCCCACCTCTCAACAGCGCTCGAGGAGACCTCTGCCCGGCTGTACGCGGCGCTGGTCCTCGCCGATGCCACCGACGTGATCAACCGGGCCCAGGCCCGAGAGGAGTTGTGATGTCCCCCAGCCCGGACAGGCTCGCCGCCCTGATGGAACTCCACCAGCACCCTCAGTGGCCGCACCGCGCGTGCGCCCGCACCAGCGAGCTCGGCGAGCCTCTCGTCGACCCTGACCTGTTCTACGCCGTCACCTCCCAGGAGCAGGCCGCGGCCGTCCAGGTGTGTGAGGAGTCCTGCCCCGTCCTGGCGGCGTGCCGTGCCTACGCCCTTGGCAGCGACGGCTGGTGGGAGCCCGACGGGGTGTGGGGCGGCCTGACCGTCAAGGAGCGCATGGCCATACGCAAGGAGCGCAAGGCCACGCGCCGCGCGGAGCTCAAGCGCCGATCCCGCCAGGCCCGCCAGCCGCGGCCGGTCGCCGTGCAGACCTGGCGGCCCACGACGAAGCAGCTCTCGCTGCTGCGCGTCCTGGCGCAGAAGGACGCCGACCTGCACACCGCCGCCGAGGCCTTGGGCAGCACGTACGCAAGCGTGCGGTGGATACACGCCCGGATGTGCCGCGATCTCGGGTTCTACCCCGACGAGCTGACGGTCGGGCAGCTCGTCGCCGCGGCGAGGAGCAAGGTCGGCGACAGCGGCTCGTCGGGCCAGATGGTGGACGCGGCATGACCCCACCGGTCCTGGTCGGGGCGGAGTGCGGCGTCCGCCGGGCGCAGGTGCCCGGCGGCGCGGCGGCCGAGCGGACCGCGGCGGTGGCGCCCCGCCGCGGGCGGGGCCGGCCGCCGCTGCTCGACAGGCCGGAGCGCATCGAGGAGTTCCTCGCGTACGTGGCGGCCGGGTGGACCGTCCTGGAGGCGCTGGGCTCGATGGGGCTGGCCCGCTCCCGTACCCCGGTCTACACGCTGCGCCGTCAGGACCCGCTGTTCGCCGCCGCGTTGGCCGAGGCCCAGAAGAGGGGCCGCGCGGCACGCCGTCACGCCCGGTCCGAGCAGACGCAGATGGACCAGCACGGCACGGAGAGCTGCTACACCCGCCGCCGCTGCCGCTGCATGCCGTGCACAGGCGCAGCGAGCCGGGCCCGTCAACGGCGGCGGCGGGCCACCGGTGCTGACGGCACGTCAGAAGTCTTCGGAAAGTGACACGACACGAGGGAGTGAAGGTGGTCGCAATGCGGGACGCCACAGAGGTAGGCTCAGCCCTGGCCATATTTGGGGATCACGGATCCGGTGGCCGTACAAGTCCGAAAACGCGAATGGCCCCCGCCACCCCCGGAGTAGCAGCCGGGGTAACGGAGGCCGATTTCGCGCCGAGACCGTGTTGGGACGGCCGAGGCATGAGTCATGGTACCCGTGCACCTGGTGCACGGCACAAGAGGACCCAGCCGGGGTGCGTGTGTACGCCGCGCCTGCCGGTGGGCCTGGCCATGCCGCCGCAGCCGTCTCCCTCTGAACTCCTCGGGAAGCTGCCGCCGGCAGCGGCCGGGTTGAGCGCACGCCAGACTCCCCTGCTGAGAGGGGGCTGGCCTTGACGTAGGTATCTGGCGGCCGGTGCTCGCCGGTGATTGCGGCGCAATCACGAGCTCCCGACCGCAGGCCTTCCAGACTCCCGGTGTTTCGCCCCACCCGGTCTGGCGGCCGTTCGTGCCACAGCAGGCAGCGCCACGAGTTTCGCCGCTCGCAGACAACCTGCTGACCGTCGTTCCGGTCGCTACGCGGTCCGACGGATCTTTCGCCGCCCCAGCCACGGGGCGGGTCCAACTCTTCTGTTCACACCGGACGGCCAGCCAGGCCACCCGATAGGGGTGCAAGCCCCCGAGGGGGCTTTGCTGTGCCCTCTTGCCGAGAGGACCACGCGCACATCATGCAGCAAGGTGCTGCCATTTGTCAGCTCGACCCTGCCGTGAATCGGCATCTCGGGCCCTCCTCCACCCTGCCGGGTGACGCTTCCGCCGCACACCCGGCTGCCCCCGCGGCAGTCCCGCACACCTTCGACCTCGTCACCGACAAGGCACAGCAGACGGTGCACGGCACTCTCTCCCGGCGCGCGCAGAACCGCGCCGAGTTCCTGCGGGCCGCCCGGTTCATGGTCGGCGCCGGCTACCACCCCAAGGCCAACGCCACCACCCTCGCGATCGCCCAGGACCTCTCCCGCCGCCTGGACGACAGCACGGGCCTGGCCATGTACTGCCGCGACCTGATCTGCGAGCGCCTCGGCATCGATAAGAGCACCGTCAAGCGGCACATGGGCTACCTGCGCGCGCTGGGCCTGCTGGTCCTGGTGTCGGAGGGCTCGCGCCGGAACTCCCGTCGGCTGCGCGGCCTGCCCGGCTACTCGGGGACCGCCGCGGTGTACGGCGCCGTCATCCCCCCGGTGTGGGATCACGCCCTGGGCCACCGCCTCCAGGGGACCGGCTACGAGGCCCGGCTCGTCGGCATCACCGAGGCGGGCCGACAGCGGATCACCAAGGCCGCGCCTGTGGACAGCCCTGTGGACGACACGGAGCGTGCGCCCCAATCCGTCGTGGTTACCCACGACGTACCTGCTGATGTAGTGGGTGGGAAGGTAAAAGCTACGCGCACGGCGCGAGCCAACAGCCGCTCCCCCAAGAAGACAATCCAGGGCCGCCGGGTGACCGCGGCGATGTACGCGGCCGCCGACAAGCTCGCCCGGCGGCTGCGGCCGCTGCACAACTGGACCCAGCGCGCCACCCTCCGGGAGCTGTCGTGGGTGCTCCTGGACCTGGTGGCCGCCGGCTGGACCCAGGAGCGGGTCGACTCCTGGCTGCGGCTGATCGCCCCGGCCGTCGCGGTGCGCATCGGCTGGCGCCCGGACCGGCCCCACGCGTACATCGCCCGCCAGGTGGCCAAGGAGGCCGAGGCCCGGGCCCACGAGGCCCGGCTCCAGGCGGTCGAGCGCGCGGCCCCGAACGCGGCCTTCGCGCAGGCCACGCAGGACCTCCGCGAGCAGAACACCGGCGGAGCCGAACTGCCCGCTGTGGAGGGCCTGGAGGACCTCGACGAGGACGCCCTGAAGAGCCTGCGGCTGGAGGCGTGGGGGGCGTACATGGCTGGCGACACCGCCCTGGTCATGACTGCGTACGAGAACCTCGGCCCGTCCGAGACCCAGCGGCTGTACGGGGCGGATCTGCTGCGCCGGTGCATCGCCCTGACCTTCTCCGACGGCATCCGGGTCGCCTGAGCCCCCTGCAGCGGGGCCGGGGCTGCCGGTGATTGCCGCGCAATCACTCCGGCCGCCTCCCCGGCCGCCCCGGGACCTGACCGGCAACCCTCGTGACCTCTGGAGCAGATGTGACTCACCCGCTGACCGCGAGCACCATCACCGACGACATCCTCGACGACCTGCAGCAGGAACTGGACCGTCTGCGGGCCGCCGTGGCCCTGCACCACCCTGTCCGCGACGGGGCCACCGGCCGGTACGGGTGCGCCGCCTGCACGCCCCAAGCCGCTGCCGCCGGGCCCGGCGGCCAGCACGCTGCCGGGGAGGCTTGGCCCTGCAACACCGCGAGAACCGCGGGCACGGCGGCTCCCCGCACCGGGGCGATTGCGCCGCAATCGCTGCGGGGCGCCGATGACCGCGGCTGAACTACCCTCCGGCTCGGGGGCCGACCTCGCCCGGGTCGCACTGCGCCAGGCCAAGGAGAGCGCCCGCAGCCGCGGCACCGCCCCGAAGAAGAGCAGGCGCCAGCGCTACCGGCCCGCCCGCGGCGACGGACGCGACCCGCGGCTCCTGCAGGGCGTGATGCAGCAGTTCATGGTGGACCTGGGCTGGGAACGCGCCGCCGACGGCGGGGGCCTGCTCGCCCGCTGGCCGCAGATCATGGGCCCGCGCGCCGAGCACTGGCAGGCCAAGAGGTACGACGAGGAGACCGGCACGCTCACCGTGCTGTGCGCCTCGCCCGCCTGGGCCACCTCCCTGCAGCTCACCGCACGGCAGATCGTCGCCGAGGTGAACCGGGCTCTGGGCAAGGACACGCTGCAGCACATCGTCATCCGCAGAGATGCCGGACCCGCCGACCGCCGCGAGCAAACGCCAGAGGCAGCTCCCGCGGCCAGCCCGAGCCCCGCACAGACCCACCGTCTCAGACCGACCGGAGCGCCACCCGGCCCCGACTACCGGGCCGCCCGCGAAGGCCTGCGCGCGGAACGGATCGCCGCCAGGACACAGCGCTCGCCGGCACACGACTCCGAGCCCCGCTTCAGGCTACGGGAACCCGAGGAGGCCTTCACCGACGCGGTCGCCCTGCGCGAGCAGCTCACGGCCGACGACCAGCGCCGTGCAGATCCCCGGGCCCGGGCCCTCGCGCGGGCCCGCCGCGAACGCAGCGCCGACCGCCCCCCTGCCCCCGCGTCCCGCCCCGCCCCCGGCGTAGCCTGAGCCCCTGGACCGCACACGACGCGCCGCCCGCCGCCCCGCCGAGGCAGTGATTGCCCCGCAATCACCACTGCCCCATCCCTCGTCCGCGACCACCGGTGGCGAGGGAACCCGATGCGAGGTGGCCTGTCCTACGACGGACGCCCTCCGGAGGCAGGCATACTGAGTGCCGACGAGACGGCAGATGAACTCGGCCCCGGCCAGCCGTGATTGCCCCGCAATCACTCGGCAGCCCTCGTCGCCCCTCCCTCGCTGGGCGCTCAGCCGTCGGGCTCGAAGCGCCGTGTATACGGCGCCACCCCTCTCTCCTCGGCTGCACGGCGGATAAGCTCGCGCCCGAGACCCACCATCAGCACCACTCCACCCGGAGACGCCCATGTCCCCCAAGCCAGGTCTCGGCCGAGACCTCAAGGCCGAGCGGGAGGCCGCACGCGCCCGCGTCGCCCGCCAGAAACTCATTCCCCAGGGCCTGCCGACAGCCCGCATCGAGCAGCTCCTCCCCAGCCCGGAGAACGGGCGCAAGAGGCTCCACAAGGTGCAGGAGCTGGCCCGGACGCTGAAGTCCGACGGCATGAACACCGCGATGACGGTGCTGCCGCCCGCCGTCTTCCTCGCGAAGTACCCCCAGCACACCGCGCTCGTGCAGGAAGCGGTCGCCAAGGGCGTCCTGTACATCGTCCATCACGGGCACCGCCGCCTGGCCGCGGCCAAGGTGGCCGGCCTCGAGGAAGTCCCGATTCTCATCCGGGACACAGTCAGCAGCCCTCGCATCGCCGCCATCCAGGAGAATCTCCAACGGATGGGTCTGAACCCGATCGAGGAAGGCGAGGAGTTCAACGAGACGCTCCAGGAGATCGACGAGGAGACCGGCAAGGCCTACACGCAGCGCGGCCTGGCCGAACGGGTCGGTGCCTCCCAGACGTACATCTCCCACCGGGTGGCCCTGCTCCGGCTGATTCCCGAACTGCGCAAGGCCGTCGTCGACCACTGGCTCAAGGAACAGGGTCTCGAGCCGGAGGGCGACCTCCTGCTTCCGGTCCGGCCGGCGGCCACGGTGTACGCCCGGCTGCGTGAGGATCTGCAGATGCAGGCCGTCACCGGCGCCCTGGCCGGTGAGGATGCCGCGGTCGTCGCCAAGCTCCGTGAGGACCTGCAGGGCGCCTTCGTCGAGGGCAAGCTGACGATCGAGGATGCCGTCGAGATCGCACGGCTGCCGCAGAGCCAGCAGAAGCTGCCCGACCCGCTCGAGCGTCCGGAGCCGAGTCCGGAGCCGACGGAGACGACGCCCGTCCTCCCTGCGCCGCCGGCCCTGACTCCCGAAGAGAAGAAGCCCGTTCCCACACCCCGAGGCGAGGCGACCCCAGACGCCGCCGACCAGGGCAACGGCACCGGAGACGACGGCCCGAAGCCCGGGCCGGACGCCCCGGGGACAGGTGACGGCCCGAACCCGCCGGCCGCTGGGCCGAGCGGCCGCGGGGAGCAGAAGCCGGGCACCGAGGTCATCGCCGCCCCGGCCCGGATCATCGAGATCCGCGAAGAGAAGGACCTCGACCAGTTGGTCCTGGCGCTGATCGCGCACCTCACCGACGAGGAGCGCGAGTACGTACGGCAGAACCTCGCCTAGCCAGCTGAACGGCCTCTACGCCCCGTCGAGTGAAAGACACGGCGGGGCGGCTGGTTTTCTGCCCGGCCCACGCGATACGGTGCGGCGCAGCAACCCCTGTGCCCGCCGTGCCCGCCGCTCCGCTCCCCCGGTGCCGGCCTCGCGCACGAACGTGATTGCCGCGCAATCACTACGCGCCTCCCCTCCACCGCTTCGCCCGACATCGCTCGGCGGCGGACTCTCGTAGCGGTCCACGGCAGGGACCTCACCTTCACCGTGCACGTCCGCGTACGGGCGACCTCTCGGCACCGCTCCCCCGCCGGGCGCCCCGACGCGTGATTGCCCGGCAATCACATCCGGAGAGACCCACATGACGACCTTGCCCCCGGGCTTCATCCCCTTCAGCCAAGTCCTCGCCACCGGCCCGTCCGCCGGCCCCGCCAAGGTCTACGCGGTGGTGAACCAGAGCGGTGGTGCCGGGAAGACCACCTCGGCGGTGAACATCGCCGCGTGTGCCGCCGAGTACGGCTGGCGGACCCTGATCGTCGACGGCGACGCGCAGTGCGACGCCTCCGTGGCCTGCGGTTATGAGCCAGACGAACTGGAGCAGCCGACGCTCTACGACGTGCTGCTCGACGTCGCGACCTTCGAGGAGACCATCGTCCCCGCGCTGGCCGGCCGCTTCGGCGGGGAGGGGACCGTAGCGATCGAGAACCTGTACATCGCGCTGGCCTCCTCCAACCTCGAGGACGCCGAGCAGCTGCTCGCCACCCGGGTCGGCCGCGAGTTCTGGCTCCGAGGGCTGATCGACGCCGTCCGCGATAAGTTCGACCTGATCATCATCGACTGCCCCGGCAACCTGGGGCTCTACGTCGTCAACGCGATCGTCGCCAGCGACGAGGTCATCGGCTGCGTGAAGCCCGGGTGGAAGGAACTGCGGGCCCTGACCCGCATCGAGGCGAAGATCGAGGAACTCCAGCGTGTCCTGGCCGGCGTGAAGGCACACCTGAGCAAGGTCCTCGTGGTGGACGTCCCTTCCCACCGCAGTCAGGGCGCCGTCTACGACGACAGCAAGAAGACCGTGGCGTCCGCGTACGAGGAGCAGATGCTGCCCATGATCCGGCGCTCGCCCCGTATCCCGGAGGCGTACGCGGCCCAGAAGCCGCTGCGCTTCTACGACCGCGCCGGGGAGGCCACCCAGAACTACTACGACGTCACCAAGGCGCTCGGGTTCCGGCGGCGCACGCCGTGATTGCGCGGCAATCACGGCCGGGGGAGTAGGGGAGAGGCCGGCGGGTGGCGACCACCTGTTGGCCGGTCCCTCCCGAAGAGCCGGCACTGCCGGCCTCAGCGGCCCGGCCCGCAGGCGTCCGCTGCCCGGGACGTTGCCGTCCCGGGCCCTGCTGGTGCCTGGCAGCACCGAGGGCACCTGGCTCGTGAGCGCACGGCAATCCCTACGAATGCCGGGTGTTCTTCTTCCGCATTCTGCTGTACCGCGTGACAGGTGCGCGCGCTACACTCCCGGTGTCGCCGGGGGTGCGCGTACGCGCGTTTCCCTGGTGGGTCTCTGCGCCTCCTCACCCAGTGTTCCGGGGTTCTTTGTCGGCAACATCGGACTCGGCTGCTCTTGGTGAGGGGGCGCTCCCCATATCCGCGAAACGGGACGAGTGCCTGTGAAGCAGGACGAGTACCTGTGAAGCGGGCGTGAAGAAGAGGACAGGGGGAACTGGATTGTCGCCGAAGTCAAAGGTTCCGCTGGTGTTTCGGTACTGATCTTTGCGAACCTGGCGGAGCACGGGGCCACCGGCGGTCGCCGTGCGACCCTCCCGAACGCCGGAAGAAGGTGGAGACCGCCCATGCCCGGCCTTGCCGAAGATCCCAACGGCCACGCCTGTTCCACCTCAACTGTGCACGCCACCGTTATCCCACTCCACGGCAAGCTGAGTACGTCCCGCTCCGCAGCCAGTCGCAGCGCGGGCCCGCCCGCCCCTCCCCAGCACGAGCGTGAAGTCGCCGCCTTCTGGGAGAAGATCTACACCCAGCAGGGCCGCACCCTCGCCGACGCCGCGACGGCCGACGCGCACCGGATCACGGCGGCCACCCTGGGCCTGCTGATCGAGGGGGCGCGCGCCGACGGCGTCATCACCGACGAACAGGCGCAGTATTTGGGCGCGCTCACCGTGGAGGCGGTCCGGGCGCCGGACTTCCTGTAGGTTCCCGCGCTCATCGTCGCGGTTCTGCTACAGGTTTCCCACCAGCAACGGTTGAGCGCTGTCGTACCGACCAGAACGTCTGTACCCATGCCATGATGTGGGCGGGTAATCGCATGTCAGCAATGCGTAACCGCCCGGCCCCTGCCATGTGCTCGCGCGTGCCCGGAGGTTGGGTGGCATGACCGGGGGTGGGCGTGAATTTCGAATCGAGGAACCAGCAACCGGCCTCCGGGCCCGCGCAGCTGCTCGACCAGCTCGACACGGACGACTTCAAGCGGGCCGGGTCAACGAACCGCCGTCACGACGGCCGTTCGGCCACGCGCGTGCACGGAGCGCCACCCGTCAACCAGACGGTGCTGGCTCATCTCGCCGCCTGTGACGGCGAGGTCGCGCAGTTCATCGAGCGGGCCCGCCAGGGTGCCGCGCCGAGCGAAGGCGACGAGGCGACGCCCGGGCGCGCGGGCGCGTACGACCGGGCCAGGCACCAGGCCGAGCAGCTGGGCGGGGACTATCAGGACTATCTGGACGCCATGGAGTGGCGTCACGGCGTCACGGCGGCCCTGCTGATGGGGGACGTCGACGTCATCGGCAAGGAACGGTGCCCGGCCTGCCGGACGTTCGGCCTCGTATGGGTGTCTGAGACCCGGCACGCCTCGTGCGTGAACCGGTACTGCGCGGTGGACGGCCGCCCCCGGGCCTGGACCATCGCGCAACTGGCCGTCGAGCGCGCGGCCCGGCGTCCTCGTCGGCTAGCGAACTGAACCAAGGCCCGCCCAGCCCCTGAACCCTCCAGTCCAGCACGGGAACCGTGAATGCCTGTCCCCTCTGTGCCCGCCCCTGCCCGCCCTCCCTCCCCTCCGCCTGATCTGGTCGACTTCGAGACCGGCGCCGAGTTCCTCGGCAGGTCCGGACACCCGATCTCCAGTTCCACGCTGCGCCGGCTGGCCCGGACGAAGAAGCTGACCATCTGGCGGCGCGGCCGGCGGCACCTGGTGTCGCTGTCCGACCTTCTGGTCGCCCACGGCGAATGGATCACCGAGTAGCCGCGCCCCGACCCCCACGAGAGCCCCTCCCGCCGGGAGGGGCTTTTCTGTGCCCCGCCTCCCGCCAACCCCTTGCATGTGTATTGGGTTTCACCTAGTGTCGGTGGTGCCGACGAAGAACCCGCCCGAACACGCGAGGAGCTGCACATGGCTGCCATGGCACCCGAAGCGCCCGTCACTCCCCGGCCGCGCGAGCGCTACCTGACCGAGCTGGGCAAGGACCAGCAGGACCTGCACTGGAGCCTGATGCAGCTCCTCGGCTACGAGGGCGGCGCGGCCACCGACGAGGGTGGCCTCACCGACAAGGCCGAACGCCTGGCCATCGCCCAACGGGCCGCCGCCAACGCCGGGATCGCCCTGCCCCCGCACAGCGAACTCGCCGAGTGCTACGACTGCGGCCTCCTCTTCGACGGCACCCACGCCCACGAGACCGAGGGCCTGGTGCGCTGCAGCGAGCACCACCACACCTGGGCCCGAGCCAACGACGACACCTACGGGCGCGACGACACCACCTTCGAGTCCCGCTGGGACTAGGCCCGAACTCCGGCCCGGCCGACCGGTCGCAGCCCCACCCCCCCTGGGGACTTCCGGGGCCGGGCCGGACCCCACCGGCCGGGTGCGAGGAGTGCCCCGCCCTTCGCACCCGGCCGTCCAACGCCCCTCGCTCGCACCCCGGCTGGAGAGACCCGCCATGCACGCGACGCCCACCATCGCCATCCTCCTGCGCGACGCCGCCTTCTACCTCAGCCAGTACGGCCTGCACCGCGGAAACAGCGCCTTCGTCGCCCCGACCACGCACGCTCACCTCAACCACGGCCCCCTCGACGTCTGCGCCGCCATCTACCTGGCCGCCACCGCCCGCCCGCTGCCGCCTGTCTTCCACAGCACCGACCCCGCCGACGAGCAGGACGCAACCGAGATGATCAAGGCGGACCCGCGGGCGATGGCCGCGATCCACGCCCTGTGGGAGGGCCTCGACTCGCGGGTCACCGAGGCGGACGTCTGCGACGAAGTCCCCACCGCCGACAGCCCGGACGAGTGGATCGACCGGGTCAGCCACTGGGCGGCGACGGCCCCCGACAGCAGGACGGACCCGCCCACGCTGCTCGAGGTGATGGGACGTCTGCTCCGCACCGCCGACGCCCTGGAGCAGCGCACCGCCCTCGCGGCCTGAACCGGTCGGCGGTCCCGCCCCGCGGGCCCGCCGACCGCCAGCCGGGAAAGACGCCCCGCCCTTCGCCCTGCGGCCGTCACAGGAGCACGCCATGAGCACCACCGTCACCGCACCGCCCGCCGCCCCGTGGGACCTGCCCGACCTGTACGAGCAGGGCATGGCCGAGGCCCTGCTCGACGCCGCCATGGAGTCGCCCGCGATCACCTTCGGCCGAGCCCGCTGGGCCGACACGGCCGCCAACCCGCTGTGGGCCGAGGGCTACCGGGACGGGCTGCTCATCGGCCACGCCGTCCGCGAGACCTGCCACTGCGGCGATCAGCACTGACCGACAAGGAGAGCTGCCCGATGAAGATGAAGCGCCTGCTCGACGCGGCGCGCGGAGCCCTGGCCCAGACGGAGCCGCCGCACGTCCCGCAGATCGAGCTCACCCCCGACACCCGCTACCGCATCAACCGCATCCGGGACTTCGACGGCTCCTACGCCGCGACCGTCAGCACCGGCTCGCTGGTCGTCCGCGGCGACGCCACCCAACTGCGGCGCGCAGCCACCGTCCTGGCGAACGCGGCGCTGTGCATCGACTGGGCCACCTACCTGGACGCCGACGGCCTCAGCCCCCTCGACGTCACCGGAGGTGAGCCGGCATGACGACGATCGCGCTGGCCGCCCTCGACCCCGCCCGCGGCGAGACGTACGAGATCGACAGCCGCCCCGGCGACGGATTCCGCCACGGCGTGGTCACCGGGAAGTTCGGCACCATCACCGGCGACCCCGTCGCTCTCAACGAGCTGGCGGCCGCACTGCAGCAGGCGGCAAGCGACGCCGTCTTCGCCCACATGCTGCGCGTCGACGAACCGGGCGTACTGCGGCTGGAGTCACCCAGCGGCGAGCGCCGGGAGATGGTGCCCCCTGAGCTGGTCGTCGCCCAGGAAGCCAACTGCGCCGCCCTCTGGGTGTGGGCGGGCGCCGGCGAGGCCATGCTCCCCGTCGAACCGGGCGACTGGACGATCCACGACGACGGCACCGCCCACGCCCTGGTCGACGACACCACCGAACTGCACTTCACCCTGGACGGCGAGGTCCTCACCGGCCGCAGCCGCTGCCCGCACGGCCACATCCACGAGCGGACCCTTAAGCACCCCCGCGACCTGACCGCCACCCAGACCGAGGCCGCACAGTGCCCCGGGCACAGCACGGCACCGGGGAGGACCGCATGAGCGGTGCGGCGCGACTTGATGCGATCGGCTGGAGGACGCGGCTGGATCCCGCCGAGCGCGAGCAGTTGGTGCATGAACTGTCCCGCGCGCTGCGCGGCCATCAGCACGAGGAACCGGCCGACGAGCGGCATGCGGAGCCAGCCGACGAGGTCCTGGACCGCCTCTCGCAGGTGCTGACGGAGTACGGGGAGATCTCAGCGATCCCGGACCGCATCCGGCCCGGCGACCACGTCACCGTGCAGGACTTCGACGGCGGTGGGGCATGAACGACGCCGCCATGACGCCGGAGGCCGCGCTCGTGCGGCTGCGGCAGTACCGGGAGCGGCCCGCGCCGACGTGGTCGACCGCCTCCTACGGCGGCTCGTCGGCGGAGGCCGCGCTCGCGGAGATCGGCCGGGTGCTGGCCGACGAGGTCGAGCGGCTGCGCGCCGAGCTCGCTGCCCGGCCGTCGCACGCCGAGGTGCCCGCCGCGGCCCCGGCCGACCCTGCTGTCCCTCACGTCTGCCAGCAGGCCGAGCGGGACCGCCGCATCGCCCAGGCGCAGCGCGCCATCGAGGACGCCCTCGCCGCCAGTTGGAGGCACTGGCGGCGCCCGGGCCGGCGGCCCGACTTCGGCCGGGCCGCGCTGGCCGCCGTCGACAGCCTCGGCGACCTCGCCGTGGAGATCCTCGTCGACGGGACCATGCTCCGCTCGCTCACCGCCAAGGACGGCGTCCTCACCCTCGATCTCGAGCCGGCCAAGGACATCGTCCGCCTCTTCGTCGCCGCCATGCACGGCATGCTCGACGGCTACGGCGCGGAGAACTACCTGGAGACCGAGGCCACCGTCCCTGCAACCCTGTCCCTGGACGTACGCGACGGCGACTTCCCGGACCAGGCGTACACCGTGACCATCCAGCGGCGCACCCGGCCCACCGCGCACGAGCTGCGCCAGGCCGCCGAGGCCCGCCTGGCCGCGGTCCTCGACGAATGCGACGCCATCGACACCGACCACCACGGGCAGCACGACGAGGACGCCGACGGAGCCCGCGACGCCGTGCGCCGCATCCGAGCGGCGGCGCAGGAGGGGCGACAGCGCACCCCTCAGCACGCACCCCAGGCAGCACCGGTACCGGAAGGGACCGCTGTGCCGACAGGTAGAGAACGCCGACAGGCTCGAGGGACCCAGTGATGACGCGCGCGTCCACCCGCAGAATCCGCACCGCCACGCATCGGCCCGCCACGCGGCGCCGCCGCTTCCGCCACGACGACCCCGTCGCGGTCGATCTGTTCGCCGGCTTCGGCGGACTCACCAAGGGCATCGCGGAAGCCGGGTTCACCACGATCATGGCGGCGAACCACAACGCCTACAAGGTCGAGGTCCACGAGGCCAACCACCCCGAGGCCGAACACTGGATCGCCGACCTGGTCGACCCCGACGCGTCGGACTACCACTCCGCCCGGGACCTGCCCGCGGCCGACCTGCTCGTGGCGGGCATCTCCTGCGTGAACCACTCGCAGGCGAACACGAAGAGGGCCTACCAGCAGGGCCTGGCCCTGTTCGAGCTGGAGGACCCCGACTACGAAGCCCGGGTCACCCGCTCGGAGCGTGACCGGGCCACTGCGACCTGCGTCCTGCAGTACGCCGCCCAGCACCATCCGCGGATGATCCTCGTGGAGTGCACGACCGGGCTGCAGTCGTGGGGCCCGGCGATCCCCGGCCGGCCGAAGGTCGGCGACGGCAGCACGTACCGGTGGTGGCTGAAGCAGTTCGACCTGCTCGACTACGACCACAAGGTCTGCTTCTTCAACTCGCAGTTCTTCGGCGTCCCGCAGTCCCGCAACCGCGGCTACTGGGCGTTCTGGAAGAAGTCCCTGCCCGCCCCCGACCTGGAGCACCGGCCCGTCTCCCGCTGCCACCACTGCGACAAGGACGTCGAGGCGGTATGGACCTGGCGCACCGGTGTCCCCGCGTCCGGGCTGGTGGAGTACGGCAAGCAGTACGACTACCGCTGCCCCTCGTGCCGTCGCCAGGTCGTGCCCCCGATGACGCCGTCGCTGGCCGCCCTGGACCTGACCGACCTCGGAGTCCGCATCGGCGACAAGCCGGTCAAGACGTTCAAGGACGGCTTCGTCGGGCCGCTCGCCCGCTCGACGATGGCCCGCGCCGAGCGCTGCCGCCAGCGGTTCGCCGACTTCCCCGCGATCCTCATGCCCGCGAAGGGGGTGCACGGCTCCGAGAAGCACCCGTGGCAGCCGCTGGCGACCCAGACCAGCCAGCAGGAGACGTCGATCCTGTCCACCGGCGCCCTCATGGCGGCCGCGGGCAACACCTTCGAGCGGCCGGGGTCGACCTGCCGCAGCCGCGGTTTCGACCAGCCCCTGTGGGCGCAGACCGCTACGAACACCACGGGACTGATCACTCCTCCGATGGCGCTGGCGGTGGACAACTACCAGGGAGGGCCACGCGGCGCACACGAGCCGCTGCCCACCCAGGTCGGCTCGGAGACCCTCGCCGTCGTCTCCTCCGGCGTGATCCCGTTCCGCAAGAACACCCTGCCGACCGGGCCCGGCGAGGCGATGCCGACGGTCACGTCGGACCAGATCCCCGGGCTCCTCACGGCCGCCGGCTGGTACAAGCAGAACGGGTCCAGGGGCAACGAGACCGCGCCGCACCCGCTGAGCGACCCGCTCGGCACCATCACCGCCCACGACACGACGGCGCTGCTCACGGCGCAGTGGCGGGCCACCCTCGCCGAGCTGCCGCTGGAGGACTGCTACTTCCGCATGATGCGGGAGTACGAGATCGGCCGCGGCTGCGGCTTCGACGTCACCTTCGGCGAGCACCGGGGCACCTTCAAGGTCTGGGGGACGGCCCGCGCTCAGGTGGACGGCTTCGGGAACGCCGTATCGCCGCAGGTCGGCACCTGGATCGGCACCCGGCTGCGGGCTGCCTTCCACCAGGCAGAGGCGGCCGCATGACGGCCCGCGCGTGCACCCACTGGCTCGGGTCCGAACACCGCTGCTGCCAGACCCAGCGCAGCGTTCGCCACTACCTCACCGGCTGGCGCTGCCCCGCCCACACCCCCGCTGCCCTCGCCGGACACCCCGAACCCCCGCCCGGGCCCGGCATGCCGACAGGCGCATGGACAACCCCCAGCCCGCACAGCGACTCCCGCGCTCACCCCAATCCGCACCGCGCCGCACAGGCTGCGGTCAACGACCAGGAGGTCACCACGTGAACACCACTCGCCGCCGCGCCGCCGCCGCGACCATGGCCACCGTCATGGCCCTCGGCCTGCTGGCCGCCTGCTCTGACGAACCCGACGACGACTGCGAAGACGACACGCTCGCCGCAGTGGCCGTCGTCAAGCCGGGCCCGCCTCCGGCGCCCGCGAAGCCGAAAACCCCGAAGCTCGAGCCCTCAGCGCCCAAGCAGGGTCAGGCGCACGTCGACGACTGCGACTGACCACCCAGACCGGCGGCCGCGGCTCGGCCCTGATCGCTGCCGCCATCCGAGCCCGCCCCGGCGGGCGGGACCGCAGTGCGCGGTGATGGGCCTCCGCCTGCACCGCGCACCGCGGGACCGGCCGCTTCACGACAAGGAGGCCACCTCGTGGCCACACGCACCAGCATCGAATGGACCGACGTGACCTGGTCGCCCATCATTGGCTGCACCCGGGTCTCCCGGGGCTGCGACGGCTGTTACGCGATCTCCACGGCACGCATCCGGTCCTTCAACCCCAACCCGAAGATCTCCGCCGCGTACGCCGGCACCACCTCGAACACCGACCGCGTCGACTGGACGGGCCAGGTCAACCTGCTCGAGGAACGGCTCCTGCAGCCGCTGAGCGGCACCGGCATCTGGCGCACGCCGCGCCGGGTGTTCGTGAACTCCCAGTCCGACCTCTTCCACGAGGCGGTCCCCGGGGAGTTCATCGCCCGCATCCTTGCGGTGATGGCCTGCACGCCCCAGCACACCTATCAGGTGCTGACCAAGCGGCACGGCCGGATGCGGTCCCTGATGAGCTCGAAGGACTTCGTGGCCGCGGTCCACACCGAGGCCTCCGTACTCAACCGCGACGCCGCTCTTGGCCGCGCCCGGCAGTGGCCGCTGCCCAACCTCTGGATGGGCGTCTCGGTCGAGGACCAGGGCACCGCGAACACCCGCGTCCCGGCCCTGCTGCGCACCGCGGCCGCCCGGCGCTTCATCTCCGCCGAGCCCCTGCTCGGGCCGGTCGACCTGACCCGCATCCCCTTCCGCGGCGACACCGACTACCTCGTCGACGCGCTCGACGGCCGCTACGGACTCCGGGAACCATGCGAGTCGTTCTCCTTCGGCATGGCCGGCCTCGGACCGGTCGACTGGGTGATTGCCGGAGGGGAGAGCGGCCCCAAGTCCCGCCCGATGCACCCGGCGTGGGCCCGCTCCCTGCGCGACCAGTGCAGCCGGAGCAGGCGCCGCGTCCCCTTCCTGTTCAAGCAGTGGGGCGAGTTCCGCCCCTTCTGGCGGCCGGAGTCCGATGGCCGGCCCTTCCCCGAGCCCGCCCTGTACGTCAACGCCGAGACCGGCGAGGCGCTGCCCGAGGCCGAGGTGCCCGACACCGGTAGCTGGCAGGGCGTGTACCGGCTCGGCAAGAAGAAGGCCGGTAACGAACTCGACGGCCGCACTTGGCTGCAGACCCCTATCTCCATGAGCCTGGAGCCGCGACGGTGACGAACTCGTACGAGACCCTGACGGTCGGCCTGCTGCGCGCCGTCCTGGCCAGCATCGACCCCACCACGCCGGTGGAGGTCCCCATCCCCCTGTCGACGATGGACGGGGGAGAGGGGTACCACTGGGCGCCTGTGCGCGGCGTCCGGGTCCGCACCGACGACAGTGTGGAGATCGCCTTCGACGAGCCGGAGGAGTGGAGGCGGCAGGAGTCGGCCGACCGGCGCGAGGTCCGGTGGTCGCTGCAGGCCAGCGGCGCCTACCTCGCGGTCACGCGGCCCGGTGTGCGCGAGGCCATGGCCGAGGTGATCCGCATCCGGCTTCCCGGCCACGCGGGCGACGGCGCTCTCCTGGACGCGCTCGCCGCCGCAGTCGCCGGTGCATACACGGAGTTCCTGAAGCGGACCGCCGGATGAACGAGACCGACTCCGCCCTCATAGTTCCGCCAGCGATCAAGGTCCTGGACATCACCGTCCTTGGTACCCCGGCCGGGCAGGGCGCCATCAGCTTCAAGGGCCGCGGCCGGGCCGTGCACACCAACCACGACGTACTGATGCCCTGGCGCGGTGCGATCACAGCGGCCGCGACCCGGGCCCTGGGCACCCATCAGCGGGTACGCGTGAAGAAGTGGCCCAACTGCCGGGCGTGCGGCAAGCCGAACCGGACGCACGGCAAGATCACAGGGCCGGTCGCGGTGCAGATCGGAGTCACTGTCGAGCGGAGCCCGACCGCCGCCAAGCGCGGCGATCTCTGGCCGGCCAACCGAACAACGAGCGACATCGACCACCACGCCCGCGCCGTCTTGGACGCGCTGTGCAACGCTTCCGTGTTCCCCGACGACGGGCAGGTCGTGGCGCTCGAAGTGCAGAAGGTCTTTCCCGTCACCCCGCACCCGGACGCCCTACCCAGACCGGGTGCCACCATCCGGGTCTGGAAGATCGGAGTTCCCGTAGCATGACCAGGCCGCTCCCGCCGCATGGCACGGCGAACCGCTACGCCAGCCGTAGGGCCCCCTGCCGATGCAAGCCGTGCACGAAGGCCGCCTCGCGAGCTGATCTGGAACGCCGGGTCGCCCGGCGTGCCGGTCGCCCTCGGCGGGTGCCCTCCGGGCCAGCCCTGGCGCATCTGGCGAAGCTGGTGGAGTCCGTGCCGGTGGGGCAGGTCGCGCGGGCCGCTGGGGCGCCGCATAGTTCCCTCAGCCAGCTCCTGGTGGAGCGGCGGCCGACCATGAGCCGGGCCCTGGCGGAGAAAATTCTCGCGGTACGGGGCGTGGACCGGTCGGCGATGTCGAGGGTCAACAGCGTCGGCGCGCGGCGTCGGTTGCAGGCTCTGTACGCGCTGGGGCACTGGCGCAAGACGATCGTGGAAGCCAGCGGTTTGGACCCAGTGACCATCTCGCGGCTGCTGGGCGGCAGGTGGGCGCGTATCACCATCGAATGTGATGAGGCCGTGCGCAGGGCGTATGCGCAGATGTCGATGTCTCTGGACACCTGCGAGCGCAACCTTGCCCGGGCGCGGCGTGAGCGGTGGGTTCCGCCGCTGGCGTGGGACGAGGAGACGATCGACGACCCGCTGGCCCTGCCGGCCCTAGACGCCGCGCCACCCGCGCCAGCGGGACCGCACGCGGCCACCCGGTTCCTGCTGGGGGAGAGCGTCGTGCTCAACCAGGCGGCCCGCCGGGAGGTGATCGGCTACCTCATGGAGTGGTCACCCAGGTCCTTCGAGGAGATCGGAGCGCAACTGGAGATGTCCGGCGAGGCGGTGGAGCGGCAGTGGGAACGGCTGAAGGCCCGGGCCCGGGAGGCGGGGCAGCCGGTGCCGACCCGGCGGCTCGTGCTCACCGGGACGTGAGCGGGACCAACAGCCCCTAGGGCGGGCCCGGTTCCGTGGGAGCCGGGCCCGCGATATGCCGATCACGCATAACATGTTCCATGTGTATTGGGTTTCGCTTAGGATGGGAAGCGCCGACGAAGAGCCCTCTCCCTTGAGGAGCAGTCCATGTCCCAGCTCAACGAGATCCCCCGGCCCGCTGACTACGCCGCGGCCCTGATCCGGGCGACCTTCCGCCGCGGCGGTCACGTCTCCAAGCTGACCGCCACCCAGGTCGCCGCCACCGCGCAGGTGCTGGGTCTTGAGCCGCCCGCCACCGAGGATGTGGTCGACGCCGTCATCGGCGCCATCACCGAGCCGGTGCGCTGGGAGGACTGCAACCAGGACGTCGCCGAGGCGCTCTTCGGGGCCGCCGACAGTCTGCTGCCGTTCGCCGTCGAGGGCGCGCCCGGTAAGCCCAGTGTGCTCATGATCCCCGTCGTACTCGACGACGAGTCATGAGCGCCGCGGCCGCCCGGCTCCCCGGTGCGCCGGTGGAGGTGGCCTTCACGCCCGCCCTCCCCGAGGGGGAGCCGAAAGAGCCCGGCACCGGCTACCTGCAGCCAGGCGGACTCGTCGTCCACACCGGCTGGTCCCTCCCGCTGCCCCCCGAGGAGCCGGTGCTGCGCCAAGACTCCGCCTGGGAGGGCGCGCAGTGCTGGCTCATCTCCACGCCCGACGGCCACCGTGCCACCCGCTTCGCGTACCTCACCCGCGAGCGGGCCGAACAGGTCGCGGCCGCCGTCGCGGCCGCGCTGCCCGGCGGGGCCTGGTTGGCCGCCGTAGATGACACGGATGCCCTGCTCGCTCTCGCGCTCGAGGCGTCCAGCGGCCCGGACATGCTGCCGCTGGTCCACCGCGGCAAGCCGGGCTGGGGGTGGGGGAGTGAGAGCACGTACTGGATCATGCCCGACACCCGGGCCGCCTACGAGCGGATGATCGCCTCCCATGGGGGAGCGGCCCCCGCGTCCTGCCGCACCTGCAAGGGCATCAAGGAGCGCTGGGACGCCCGGGGGTGGACGGGGCGCAGCGGGCACTGGCCGCGCTGGAGCCCGGATCTGGCGCACGCGCGCGGCCGGGAATGCCGGGCGCACTGCCCGTGCATGGTCTGCCTCGGCCCGGTCGCCATCGGGACATTCGGCACCGCCTACGGCGACGACGGCCGCCCGGTCCCGGGCAGCCTTGCCGCGCACACCGGGGCCCTCCTGCCCGCCGGGCACCGGCAGGTGCCGTACGGCGAGCGGGGCTTCGCATGGTTCCGCTTGATGCTTGACGAGGGGGGCTGCGTGGTCATGGACAACCGCCCCTGCGAGGGGCTGTGGCCGCGCGGCGTCCGTCATGACGACGCCTTCTTCTGCGAGACCGGGGAGACCGGCTACGCCGCCCCCGGGCCCGCCTCAACACGCGTCTGATCAGGGGGTTGTTGAGCTCAAGAAGATGCCCGCACCCCTCGATATCTATTGCCTGTGTATTGGGTTTCGCGTAGTGTCTCCAGTGCCGACAAGGAGCCCCGCGAACGAGGAGCAGGCCATGACGTACGAGATCCGCCTCACCGACACCAACGGCTACACGGTCCCCAACGGGGTCCGCTACCAGGTGCCCGCCGACCAGCGCGAGGCCACCGAGCAGGAACTGCGCCGCCTGGCCACCGAGGACGCCGCCCAGCAGCGGGCCCTGCTCCTGAACAACGCGAAGGCCCTCACCGGGGCCAGCGCGCAGGGCGCGCGGGCGGCGGCGTACCGGATCCGCGCCACGGACTACAAGATCAACGCCCACCCGGCGGGCTGACCCCTGCGGGGGCCGGGCCTGCGGGCCCGGCCCCTTTGCCGACCGGCTCCCCGGCACCTACGGACTCCCTCTCGGCACAACACCCGCACCCAACCAGCGAGGAGACCCACGCCATGGCGACACTGCCCGACGCCCGCTCCGTCTACCCCAAGGGCACCTCCGGACCGACCTGCAAGCGCCACAACCAGATCCGCAAGGCCACCGCCATCGCCTTCGAGCTCTTCGGCGAGTTCGGCCCGGACCTCAGCATCAGCCTCATCAACCGGCTCACCAATGCCGACATGGCCGCCGCGGCCGCGCGCGCCGGGGTCAACCCGCCCACCAGCGACGAGACCCGCAACGCGGTCAAGCTCCTGCTGCGCGTCTACCTGACCCTCGGGCGCCTCGACCTCACCGGCCAGAACACCATGCAGGTCGCCGACCAGAGCCTCCAGACGGCCCTGGCCGACGTGCTCGGCTCCGACCAGCCGACCACCGCCATCAACCCCCTGGGCGTGTCGGTCCTCCTGCTTCCCATCGACCGCCAGCTGTGATCCTTCCGGGGGGGGGCCCCCCCCCCGGGGCCCGCCCCCCCCCCCCCCCCGGGCCCGGCCCGGGGCGCCGGGGCCGGGGTGTTCCGTGTCCGCGTCCTCACGTCAGGCGACGCTAGACGGCGAACGCTGCGGCGGTGTTGCCGCG